>NZ_SOHO01000041.1:0-159329 GCF_004403225.1 Cryobacterium sp. Sr8
GGGATGTCGCCCAGCTTGCGGATGCGCTCCAGAAGTCCATCGCCCGGCCGATCCGGATCGGCGATCACGTCGCATCCGTGGATGCGAGCATCGGCATCGCCTTCGGCGTTGGCCACGACGACCCCGAGTCGTTGCTGCGGAACGCGGACCAGGCCATGTACCTGGCGAAGGACCGCGGGCGCGCTCGGTTCGAGGTTTTCGACGACGATCTGCGTGGTCGGATCGACCGGCGGCTGGACACCGAGATCGCCCTGCGCAGTGCGGTCGAACTGGGGCAGATCGAGACCTGGTACCAGCCGATCGTGGACCTGCGGGAGCGGANGACCTGCGGGAGCGGAGGGTTGTGGCCACCGAAGCGCTGGCGCGTTGGCGTCGGCCCGATCGCGGGCTGGTGATGCCGGGCGAATTCATCCCGATCGCCGAGGAGGTTGGCCTGATCAAGCAGATCGGGAGCACGGTCCTGGGCCAGGCGTGCCTGGCGGCCACCGTGCTGGAGCGCGGTATGGCTGTCAGCGTCAACGTGTCTCCGCACCAGTTCGTGCGCGACGACTTCGGTGCGGTGGTCAAGCGGGCGCTCAGCAGCTCCGGGCTGGCTCCGAACCAACTCTGGCTGGAGCTGACCGAAAGCGCCGTGATGGACGCGATCGGCTCGGCCGCCCGGACGTTCCAGGAACTCCGCGGCATCGGTGTGCGCCTGGCCATCGACGACTTCGGCACGGGCTACTCGTCGTTCACCCACCTCCGGGAATTCGATGTCGACCTGTTGAAGATCGATCTGACGTTCGTGCGCGATATCGAAACCTCCGCGCACGATCGGGCGATCGTGGAGGGCGTCGTGCGGTTGGCGGACTCCTTGAAGCTGGACGTCGTCGCCGAGGGCATCGAAACGACCGGCCAACTGGAGCTGTTGCAGGCCATGGGTTGCCGCTTCGGCCAGGGGTACCTCTTCTCGAGGCCCGCTCCCGACGCGTCACCGGTCGTGCACTTCGAGGATTTCCTGGCGCCGTCGGCCACAGGTTAGGCGCCGGCGGCCCGGCTGCACCAGCATCGGCCGCTTTCGCCAGCAGGGGCTGGATGGCGAAAGCGGCCGACATGTCCGGATCAGGTCCCGGGCTACCCGGTGGGACCGGCCCACAGGTCGTCATAGGAAACGACGACGGGGGTGGGGAGAGCGGTCCGGCTGAGGTAGCTGTACAGGCCGACCGAGCCGGCTGCCTGGAGTGCGGCGGTCGCGTCGGTCGCCGCAACCTGCCACGTCGAGGGCTCTGTCGTTCCCACCTTCCAGACCTTTGCCCGGAGGGTGGTCGGCGAGGTGCCCACCACCTGCAGGCGGAACTGGAGGGTGTCGCCTGAGGCGAAGGTGAGCCCGGAAACCGTCGCTGCGTTCAGGATCGTGTCGGTGTCGCGCTGCAGTTGCAGCACCACGCTCCCGCTCGACCCGATGACGACGCGGGCCCCGTACTCCGAGGTTCCCACGCGGCGACCGACGAGGCCGACATAGATGCTGCTGGTCGTCGGCCGGGCGAAGCTCGCCGTCGCGCGGAGCTCGGTGTCACTCGAGGACACGCCGCTGAGGTAGGCGTTCCGCTTGCTCCCCGCGGACGAGGTCACCCGAGCGGCGCCGCTGGAAACCGCGTAGGCGGGTCCGCTGGTCGTCGTCCAGGCCCCACCGACCTCGGCCGAGCCGAGGCCGCCGGTGACGGTTCGGGTGAACGAATCCTGGGCCAGGACGTCGCCTGCCGGCGGCGGTGGCGGAGGCGAGGTGGCGACGGTGACGGTGTTGCTGGTTGTGCCGATCGCGCCGGCGTTGTCCGTCACCGTCAGGGTCACCGTGTACGTTCCGGCGGCGGCGTAGGTGTGGCTGGCGCTCACGCCGGCCGCAGTCGCGCCATCGCCGAAATTCCAGGCGTACGAGGCAATGGTGCCGTCCGGATCTGAGGAACCCGACCCACTGACGCTGACCGTGAGCAGGTTGGCCGTGGTCGTGAACGCCGCGGTCGGAGCGGCGTTGACCGGCCCTCCGCCCGTGGTGTTGGCCAGGCCGGGCGTGCCGCCTGTGGTCGAGAGTGCCCGCCAGTTGGACGGTACCGAGTTGTCGGCCGTGGGCGACGCCAGCTCGAGCGACGGCCCGGTGCCGTCGGCCGCGGTCGGCCACGGCGCCACGTTCGAGTAACTGACGGAGTCGACTACGCGGGTACCCTGCTCCAACACGACGGCTTCGCCGGAGTCGTCGAGCGTTCCGGTGAACTCACCGCCGACGAACCGGTTGGCGGCGGTGTAGCGCTGGCGGAACGCCGCGTCATTGGCCACGAAGACCACGCGGCCGCCGGCCGGGATGACGGTGCCGGCCTGAATCGTGAGGCCGACGGCGTTGATCGTCCAGCCCGAGATATCGACCGCCGTCGTGCCCGGGTTGGCGAGTTCGATGTACTCCCCGCCGGTGCCGGTCGGGTGGTACTGGATCTCATTGATCACGACGTTGGCGGTGCTGGACTGGGACGTGGGCACGGGCTTGCCGGAGCCGGAGCCGGTGTTGTTGTTGATGGCGTTGCGCCGGTCTGCCAGGCCCGCGATGAACGCGCTCCGGGCCGAGGACGGGGTATATCCGCCCCACTTGGTCCTGTCCAGGTTCCAGTCCGGCGTCGTGCGGGACGAGATCGCGTCCCACTGGGCTTCGTATTTCCCGGTCGTCAGGAACTGGTCGGACAGGGTGCGAAGCCGCCGGAAGAACATGGCGCGGATCTCCGGGTACTTGAGCATGGCCTGGGTGAACCTGTTGCTCGTGTCCGGCGTGAGGAAGAGACCCTTGCCGTCCCTCGCCGGAGTGGTGAAGATCCAGTTCAGGTCCCAGTGCCACATCTCCCAGCGCCCGGTCCCTTCGGTGTCCCTGGCGATGAACCAGTTGTACCAGCCGCTGTCCGAGTGGCGGATGATCGAGTTGATCGCCATGTAGTTGACGAGTTCGGGGATGTTGACGTTTTGGTAGATCCACGCCTGTTGCGCGGCGGAGGCCGACGCATCCACTGCATTGGTCAGCGCCCAGGCGTCGGAGAAGTCCTCGTCCTTGCGGGCCTTCTTGTCGAGCCAGAGGGACGCCTCGAGGGCCGCCGGAGACGACGTCCGGGAGAGGCTGCCGCCGTCACCCTTGTAGATGGCCCAATTGTCGACGCCCTGGGCGTCGCGCCACGAGCCGTCTTCGGTCTCCATGATCCGTCCGAGGCTCCAGAAGGAGCCGTTGCGCTGCGTGCGCACCGGGATGATGTTCAGGCCGCGCGCTCCGGCCGCGTTGACGGTGGCCCAGCCGACATCGGCGAAGTTGTCGGAGTAGTTCTGCAGCGCGAACTCGTCGAGGGGATAGGGCAGCTGACCGCCGAGGTTGAAGTCGTAACCCTTGGGCAGCTCGACCTTCCAGTTGACCTTCGCCGCGGTGCGCGAGGAGTTGCCGCGGATGTTCATCAGCACGCCGTCGATGACCTGGCCGTTGTAGGCCCAGACGGCCGCGCCCTGGAAATCGTCCTGGCGGTGGTTGGCGAGGATGTTGTCGTAAACGGAATCCTCCATGAACCACTCGATCACCGGCAGCTGGCTGGTCACGCCCGAGTTCAGGACGACCACCCCGCGGTAGCGGACGGAGTCACCCGTCGCCGGGGCCGAGTAGGCCTTGCCTCCGGAGGCGGCGTCGACGCGGTAGCGGATCAGCTTGCCGGCGGTCTGGCCGGGGATCGTGGCCGTGTAGACGCCGTCGCCGGCGCCCCCGGGGCTCGCCGCGTTGTCCAGGAAGTCGACGGCGACGTCGCTCCCGAACATGACCTTGTAGGTGAGCGAGGCTGTGGAGCCGACCTGGAGCCGGGCCGAGACGACGACTGCCTGGTTCGCGGCGGGCCGGGCCGGGTTGGCCGCCAGCTCCGTCACGACCGGTGCCGGTCCGGTGCCGTTGATCGAGTTGAGGGCGCCGGGCGTGCCGCCGGCGACCAGGCTTGCGCCCCAGGCTGCGGCGATGGTGTTCTCAGAGAGGAGGTCCCGCAGCTCGAGCGAAGGGCCGGTGCCGTCCGGGGTCGAGGGCCAGGGGGCCACATCGGCGTAGGTAACGGTGTCGATCGTGGCCAGTGCGCCGTCGACGAGGGTGACCGTTTCACCGCCGTTGCTCAGGTTGCCGCCATACACAGCGTCGGGGGCGAAGCCGTAGGTGGCCTGGAACTGCACCGCATCCTTGGCCAGGACGTAGCGCCCGCCGGCCGGGACGGTGCTGCCCGCAGCGAGTATCGCCGTGATGCCGGCGCTGAAGGACCAGCCCGACAGGTCGATTCCGGTGGTCGACGTGTTAGTCAACTCCAGGTAGTCGTCGGTGTCGAGGTCGGAGCCGGCGTGATAGTTGAGCTCAGAGACTACGATGCCGCCGGGGTCTGCGCTGGCCGGTGGCGCCTCGGCGACCGTCAGGACGCCGGTCACCGCCACCACCAATGCCGTGACGGACGCAATGCGTCGGTTGTGTGCAGAGGCCAATTTCGGGTTCGCAAAAGTCACAATTTTTCCTTCGAAGAAGGTGAGCGCCTGGGATGGGTGGCCGGGGCGCTCGCGCCGTTCGGGTACGACGCAACGCAAGGCTAGCCGGATGTGCGGAAGGCGCGCACCCCCAAACAGGGGGCAAAATATTGGGCCCGATTGGCACCTTGACAGGCCCCTGCATGGGGCCAATGTGGTCACTACGTGAAGTCCCTCATTCGCCTCGTGCGCTGCGCGTGACGAGAGATCGGGACGGTGTGCCGGGATCCATGCGTGTGCGATCCAGGCGTGTGTGATCCAGGCCTGTGTGATCCAGGCGTGTGTGATCCACATGTGGGAGATCCGTGCTGAGCCCCAGGCATCCTGCTGAGGCTCAGGCCGGGAGGCATGAGGAGAGCCCCGGGTCACACAGAGTCGATTCTCATCTCCTTTGCCGCCGGGGCTCTCGCTATCATTTTAATCCCGACTGTCGGTCTTCGCTAGGGCCCGCGGAACCAGACCTATCGACCCCGCGGCGCCGGGTTTAATATCGGGCACACGGGGTTCAGCGCAGAGGAGTGATGCCGTGCTTGCGGTCAAGGTCGACAGGCTTCGAAAGCAGTATGCGGGGTGACGGTGGTCGATGACCTGTCGTTCACGATCGAACAGGGAGAGATCTTCGCTCTTCTCGGCCCGAACGGTGCCGGCAAGACCACAGCCATGGAAATCATGGAGGGACACCACCGCCCCGACGGCGGCACCGTTCGCGTGCTGGGCTTCGATCCGCAGACCGGCGGGCGAGATTTCCGGGAACGGATCGGAATCGTGCTCCAGGAGGCGGGATTCGACGAGGATTTCACGGTGCGGGAGCTCGTGAGCCTGTACCGAGGCATGTATCCCCGGCGCCTGGGAGTGGAGACGGTGATCGCACAGGTCGGCTTGACCGACAAGCAGAACGCGCGCGTCAAGACGCTGTCCGGTGGGCAGCGCCGACGACTGGATCTCGCCCTGGGACTCGTGGGGGACCCGGAAATGCTGTTCCTGGACGAACCGACGACCGGCTTCGATCCGTCGGCGCGTCGACGTGCCTGGGGCCTCGTCGAAGGGCTGCGAGACCTGGGCAAGACGGTGTTGCTGACCACGCACAACCTGGACGAGGCCGAACACCTCGCCGACCGAGTTGCCGTGATCGTGCGGACGGCTGGTGGCGCTGGGCACGCCCGACGAACTCGCCGCCGAGCATCACGCCGCCGTGGTCTCCTTCCGACTGCCGGATGACGTGGGCATCGGGGAACTCCCGCCGCTGGGGGCGGCCCCCGCCGCGGATGGCGCAGGATGGGCCATGGAAACAAACCGTCCGGCCTTCGTGCTCCACACCCTGACGGGGTGGGCCCTGGACCGCGGGGTGGAACTGCCCGCGCTGAGCGTGCGCCGCCCGTCCCTTGAGGACGCCTACCTGGCGCTGATCGGGGGCGAGGGCACCGGGGAGGACGTCTCAGCACCGGCTTCGTCGCGGCAGCCATGACCGGGCCGGCCGCGACGGCCCAGGCGATCCAGGCGGGGCGTCCGGCCGCGGCTCGACTGGCCCTGGACCAGATCGGTTATGCGGTCAGGGCTCTCTGGCGAACCAGGATGGTTCTCATCTTCACGTTCGCGATGCCCATCGTGTGGCTTGTGGTCATCGGCATCGTGGCCGGGAATGAGACCGTCGACGCGGTATCCGGCGTTCGCGTGATGCAGTTCGCCACGCCGGTTGCGGTGGCGATGGGCACCTTTTTCGCCACCTTTCCCACCCTGGCGACCTCGCTGTCCGAGGCCAGGGAGGGCGGCGTGCTCAAGCGCCTGCGCGGAACACCGCTGCCCGCCTGGGCCTACCTGGTCGGGCAGATCGGCGCCGCCCTCATCTTCGCCTTGGCCTCCCTCGCGGTCACCCTGACGGTCGCCGTCGTCGCCTACGGCGTGGAGGTGCGGGCGGAGACCGCACCGGCCCTGCTGGTAACCGTCCTGGTGGGCCTCGCGTCCTTCTCCGCGCTCGGCCTGGCCGTCGCCACCGTGTCCGCCACGGCCGCCATGGCACAAGCGATCGCTATCGGCGCATCCATCGTGCTGGCCTTCATCTCCGGCATGTTCGTCATCGGCGGCGAGCTTCCCGACTGGCTGTCGCGCGTCGCCTCCGTGTTCCCGCTCAAGCCCTACACGGATGCCTTGAAGGCACAGTTCGACCCGTTCGAGGACGGCTTCGGCTGGGACCTGGGCGCGTTGGCGATCATCGCGGGCTGGGGGGGTTGCCGGCACCCTCGTCGCAGCGTGGGCGTTTCGCCGGCAGCCGGGCGCCGTGCGCACGCGCGAACCGGGCGCCGCCCGAACCGTGCCGACCGGGCGTGGGAACGCCGGCGACACCAGCCCGCCCCGCACGGTCCGGCGACCTTCGGCGTCGCGGCTGGTCTTCGACCAGGCGCGTGCAGCGAACCGGGCAACCTGGCGCGATCCGGGATCCCTCCTCTTCGTCGTCATCCCGGTCGGGCAATACGCGCTGCTGCCGGGCGGGATGCCGTTCGCCACCTTCTTCGCCGCCAGCATGATCACCTGGGGGGCCGGCACGGCCGTGTTCATGAACCTGCCAGAGGCGGTCGCCCGCGCGCGCGACCGGGGCGGGCTCAAGCGCCTGCGCGGCACGCCGCTGTCGGCGAGCCAGTACCTCGTCGAGGTCACCGCCGCTGGGCTGGCCCTGACCTTCCTGATCGCCGTGCTCGTCGCGGCCACCGGGTACGTCTTCTTCGGACTGCGGATCCCGGCGGCGGGCCTGGCTCTCGGGGCGCTGGTCATCCTGATCGGGACGCTCGCACTGGCCGCCTGCGGATTCCTGCTGGCGGCACTGGTGCCCAACGCTCGCGCCGTCGGAGCGGTGGGACTGATGTTCCTGTTCGTGCTCTCCTTCGCCTCCGACGTGTTCATCGGCGGCGGAGGACCGGACTGGCTCGGCACCTTCGGCTCGCTGTTCCCGCTCAAGCACCTCCAGAACGCCCTGGCCGACGCCTGGGATCCGGGCGGGCCGGTGCTGGACTGGGTCCACTACGCGGTGCTCCTCGCCTGGGCGGCCGGCGCCGCTGCGCTGGCGGTGCGATTCTTCCGCTGGGAGCCGCGCCGGGGATGAGCGGTGGGCCAGGCCCCGGTGGGCTAAGTCCCGGTCGGTGCAGACGCCAGTTCCCGGGCGATGCCTGCCGCCCACGCGTCGATCGCCGGCCAGTCCCGGAAGTCTCCGTCTGGAAGGATCTTCTCGACCGCCGGAATCTTGCTGACCAGGCGGTCGCGCCCCCGGAGCTTCGAGAGGTCCATCGCGCCAGAGAACACCTGCACGTTGCGGGGCTCGATGCTCTCCGCGAATTCCGCGAACTGCTTCGGTTGTGACTCCACGAGCATGTCCCGGCCCTCGGAATCCGTATGATCCGTGCCGAGCGGGCCGCTGCTGAACAGCCACACCGCGCGGGCGGCGAGCAGGTCGCGGTGTCGCCGCACGAACCTGGTCGCGTCCTTGCGCCACGAGCCCATGTAGGCCGCCGCGCCGATCACGAAGGCATCGTAGGCGCCGGGGTCGCCCACGGTCGCCAGCGGACGCGCATCCGCTTCCAGGCCGGCGGCCCGCAGCGTGGCCGCGATTCGTTCGGCGATGCCCTCGGTGGCGCCGTATTTGCTCGAGTACCCGACGAGTACCGTCATGGGGGCTCCTCCCTGTCTCTTCGCGACAGTACACTCGGTCCCCGTCCGAGCATCAGTCAGGTGTCATCAGTCAGGGGTCATGAGTCAGGTGTCCTGCTCGGCGTAGAGCGCCACGAGCAGGTGCACGTCGACGGGTTCCGTGCGCCCCTTCACCGGGATCCGTCCGAGCGGGGTCGTTTCGGCGCCGGACAGGCCGGCCAGGGTTTCGCTGCTCACCACGGCGCCGCCGACCGGGGCGAGCGCCTCGAGCCGGGAGGCCACGTTCACGACGTCGCCGATCGCCGTGTAGGTGCGTCCGCCTGCGGCTCCGACGACTCCCACTGTCGCAACCCCCGTGTTGACCCCCGCACGGAACCGAGGCCAGCCCGGGTGCGCCTCCGCGACGGCCGAGGCCGCGGCCTGCAGGGCCAGCGCCGCGCCGGATGCCCGCTGGGCGTGGTCGGGCTGGTCCCCGTGGGTGTTGAACGTCACCATGATCGCGTCGCCGATGATCCGGTCGATCTGGCCGCCGAACCGCGCCACGATCGGCGGGATCGCCACGGTGAAGTACTGGTTGAGCATCTCGGTGACCTGCGCCGGCGAGTGCTTCTCGGAGAACGTCGTGAAGCCCTGCAGGTCGGCGAAGACTACCGATATGGGTCGTTCGGAGGAGGCTGTCTCGGCGCGGTACAGTCCGGCCCACCGTTCCTCGCGCCAGGACCGCTGCGCGGCAATGGCGATCACGACGAAGGCGGCCAGCATGAGCAGATGCCATTCCCACCAGGACGCATGCCAGTTCGGGCCCCAGATGATGGCGATCTCCGCCTCGGCCAGCAGCGTGAACGCCGCAGCCATGGCCAGGGGAAGTGGTGATCCCGCGGAACGGAGCAGGCGCAGGTAGTTGTAGACCGCCGTGGCGTACAGGGCGAAGCCCGCCACGGCAAGCCAGACCAGCGGCCCGGATGCACTCTCGGCGACGGCCTGGCCTTGCGGACCGACGCCGGCCAGCGAGGCGACGCCCCAGACAAGCATCAGGGCCACGAGCCCCCAGAGCAGCCAGGGACCCCGCCGCACGATGGCGAGGGCGCGATCATTGCCGAGGCGCAGGCTCGAGGCGGCGGCGAACCCGGCCGCGACGAGCAGGCCGACGGGCGTCGCGAGCACGAACCCGGGGTTGGGCGCGTCGAGAAGCACCCCGGGTGTGGCGAGGGCGTGCAAGGCGAGGAAGCCCGCGGCGGCGAGGAACGCGAGCGACACGAGCAGCAGCCGGGCGTCACCGCGCAGCCGGGCCGCGGATCCGGTCGCGTAGGCCAGCGCCGCGTTGATTCCGCCGATCCCCAGGACGAGCCAGAAGTGTGCCGGGTGGTGCTCCCAGGTGCCGTCCAGGTCGGGCCGGAAGACGAGCAGGGCGAGCCCGCCCAGGGGCGCGAGCAGGAGGGCCGCCGTCGGGACGGCCCGTGCCAGGGGCGGGGCGCCCGTGCCGCGGCTCATGTGTGTCGTGGTGGGTCGCCGGCGCCGGCGCGCGCCAGGTACTCGTGCACGGCGGACACGACGACCGAACCTTCGCCGACCGCGGACGCGACCCGTTTGACCGAGCCTCGGCGAACATCCCCGACCGCGAACACGCCCGGCAGCGAGGACTCCAGGGCGCCGGGCTCTCGTTCGTGCGGCCAGGCCCGGCGGCCGCCTTCGGCCAGCACGTCGTCGCCGGTGAGGATGTACCCCCAGCGGTCGCGGACGACGCTCTCCGGCAGCCACTCCGTGTGGGGCGCGGCCCCGATCAGCACGAAGAGGGCGTCGCTGGGCACGACGCGGTCGACGCCGGTCGCGCGGTCGCGCAGCACCAGGTGATCGAGGCGGCCGGACGGGCCGCCGCCGACGACCTCCACATTCGTCTCCACCCGGACGCCGGCGGCCTCGAGCTGGTCGATGAGGTACCGGGACATGCTCTCGGCAAGGGTCAGGCCTCGCACGAGCAGGGTGACCGACCTGGCATAGCGCGCCAGGTGAAGCGCGGCCTGGCCGGCGGAGTTGCCTCCGCCGACGACGTGTACGGCCTTCCCGGCCTGCGCCCGGGCCTCGACCGCCGACGCCCCGTAGAAAACCGAGACGCCGACGTGCTCGGCCAGCTCGGGCACCGCCAGCCGGCGGTACGACACCCCGGCGGCGATCACGACCGACCGCGCGCGAAGAACCTCCCCTGGTGCGACGGTGATCCGGAATGCGACGTCGTCGGCCTGGAGGCCGACGACGTCGCGCGAGTGGGCGAAGCCGGCGCCGAATACCCACGCCTGCTGGTAGGCGCGCGCGGCCAGCTCCGAGCCCGAGATGCCGCGGGCGAAGCCGAGGTAATTGCGAATGAGCGAGCTGGAACCGGCCTGGCCGCCGATCGATTCGCGTTCAATCACGAAGGTCCGGAGTCCCTCGGATGCCGCGTAGACGGCCGCCGCCAGTCCGGCCGGCCCGGCGCCGACAATCGCGACGTCGACCTCGGCGGCCTCCGGCAGCTCGGTGGTCAGCCCGTAAGCCTGCGCCAATTCCGCGTAGCTCGGGTCGCTCAGGATCCGACCGCCCCGCACCCACACCAGGGGGACTCCGGCGTACTGCGCTCCGGATTCGGCCAGCATCCTCCTGCCGTCGTCGGAGTCGGGGGCAGCGTAGGCGTGCGGGACGCCTCCGCGGGCGAGGACACTGCGCAGGTCGTGGACTCGCGGTTGCGCGTCGTCTCCGATCACGGTGACCTCGCGGGGCCGCAGGCCGATCGCCCGCTCCCACTCGAGGAGGAACTCGGTGACGGTGCGGTGGAAGTATTCGTCGGGCGATTGCCACGGCCTGATGACGTAGTAGTCGATCTGGCCCGTCGCCATGAGCTGGAGGACACTCTCCGCCGTTTCCCGATCCGCCCAGGCGCCCCAATTGATCAGGAGCCCGCGCCGGATGTCCGGGAACAGGCGTCGCGCCTCGGCGAAAACCGTCTCGCCGCCGGGCAGGAGCCTCGGGTCGTCCGCCAGCAGCAGAGCCACCTGTTCGCCGCGGTTGGCGGCCTCGCGCAAGGCCTCGCCGGCCCGGGCGGCGGTGCTAGACTCCGTGATCCGGTAATCGGCTGAGTAGCGGCGTTCCAGCTCGCCACGCACGCTGGCCCTGGCGCCGGCCTCCCCGATGGACAACAGGATGACGGGCCGCTGCGGTGACCCGCGCTTCGGCGACCCGGTGACCGCAACCATTTTCGCTCCTCCACCCCGGGCTGACACCCCTGGCTGAGCCGACCGGACAGGCCGGCGGAGCCGAGTGTACTCTCGGCCAGTCGCCCCGGCCATCGGGTCGGAGTCGGCGGCCGGGGCCGGGAACCGCGGCAGTGGCGAGGCTCAGCGGGCGGCGCCGCCGGCCGCCTCGAGGAGGCTCCTGACCGCGGCCAGGGGGATCGGCAGCCACGCGGGCCGGTTGCGGGTCTCGTACACCGTCTCGTAGACGGCCTTGTCCAGCTCGAATGCGTCGAGGAGGGCCGCGTCGCCCCGCGCGTCCCGCCCGGAGCGTGCCGCGTAGCCATCGAGGAACGCCCGGCGGCAGGCCGCGGCCCACTCCGCTGCCCGGGCAGGATCGCGTTCCGGGTGGGCCATGATGATGGTGCCCGCCGCGTAGGAGAACGACCGGAGCATGCCCGCGACATCGCGCAGGGCGACATCCGGCTGGTCGCGTTCGTGCATGGGCCGCAGGGGCTCACCCTCGAAGTCCACCAGGACCCAGCCTCGCCCCGGGGCATGCAGGACCTGGCCGAGGTGGTAGTCGCCGTGGATGCGCTGAAGCCTGGGCCAGGGAGCCGACCGCACCCGGCCGAAGACGGCCTCGATCGCCGAGCCGTGGGCGGCGAGGGCGGGCACCTCCTGGGCGGCCGCGCGCAGGCGCTCGCGCATGCCCTCCAACACGCCCTGGATGAACTCGGGCGTGGCCTCGCGGGTCGGCATGGCGCGCGCGAGGTCTGCATGCACGGAGGCGGTGGCCTCGCCGAGCGTGCGTGCCTCGGCGCTGAAATCTTCGCCGGCCTCGGCGGCGCCGAGCGCCACCCGCCAGGCATCCTCCACACCCGGCAGGAACTCCTGGGCGAATGCCAGGTGGCCACGAGCGCGCCCCCCAGGCTGCCCGGGGTCGTCCCACTCACCCACCACACAGCCGAGCGGGGCCGGCACGAACCGGGAACCGGCCTCGGCCAGGGCGGGCTGCAGGACGACATCGGGATTCTCGCCGTGGTGGACGGCCCGGAACACCTTGCAGATGATCGGACGGGAGGGATTCCCGTGAGCATCGGCGGTGTCGACGATGATCGAGGTGTTGGACTGTTCACCGCTGACCACCCGGCTGGCCACGACGGTCGCCGCGTCCGCGTGCGCCGACAGCGTCTCGCCGTGGGCGGACGCGTCGTGATCCCGGGCGGCTGGGGAGGCTGCCCGGCCCAGGATGAAGCTCATCAGCGCCGGCGCATACGCCGGGTCGTGCGGGGCGTCGTAGACGAATACGTCCCCGGTGCCCCTGCCCACGAGGGCCGCTTGTCCCTGCGCCAGGGGCGATCCGCGCTCGGTGAGCGGCAGCTGGAACAGCGGCAGCTCCGGGCTTGCCGTGTCGAGCACGAGGTGGGTGCGGATGCTCACCCCGGGTTCGGTCGCCGGCAGGGTCCACTCGCCGATGCTCCGCAGGGCGGGGACGCGCCCCGTGCCCCCGTACCAGCGCTGCCGCGAGACCCACAGGTTGACGTACTCCGGGAGAGCGGTGCCGCGGCCTGCAGCGAGGCGGCCCATCGCCTCTGTGTCCCGGCCGGACCCTCGCTCACCCATATCGGTCACAGTTCGCCAGCCCGGCCCGGCTACAGGCGCGCCAGCAGCTCGGACTTCTTGGCCTCGAACTCGTCCTCGGTCACCACTCCGGCGTCCCGGAGCTGCCCGAGCTGGAGCAGGTGGCCCGCGGCCGCCGATCCCAGCGCGGGGTTCGCGTGGTGCGGTGCGTCCAGGGCCAGGCGCGGCGTCGGTCCCGCGGCCAGGACGGGTGCGGCGGCGGACGGGGAGGCCGCCGGCGCGTGCCCGGCCGACTGGGACATCCGGTCGATCCAGGCCAGGGCGATGGCGGAAAGGATGAAGACCATGTGGATGATGACCTGCCAGAGCACCCCGTCCCAGGTGTAGGTCTCGCCGGTGACGTTGTCCTGGCCTGCGCTTGGTGTGGCGCCTCGGGCCGCCAGGTCGCCGACTTCGATGAACGTCTTGAGCAGGTGGATCGACGAGATGCCGACGATGGCCATCGCGAGCTTGACTTTGAGCACGTTGGCGTTGACGTGGGAAAGCCATTCCGGCTGGTCGGGGTGGCCCTCGATGCGGATCCTGGACACGAACGTTTCGTAGCCGCCGATGATGACCATGATCAGGAGATTCGCGATCATGACGACGTCGATCAGGCCGAGGACCGCGAGCATGATCTTGGCTTCGTCGATCTCGATCCCGTGCGACCCGGGGTTCAGGAGGGAGTCCACCACGCCGGAGCCGAGGTGGAACAGCTCAACCATGAACACGACGACGTAGATGATCTGCGCGAGGATCAGGCCGATGTAGAGCGGTGCCTGCAGCCAGCGGCTGAAGAAGATCATGAATCCGACACCCTGCACCCAACGGGATTGCTCACGGAAAAGGCGCGGTTCGGGTGTTTGGGTCACCGTCCGAGTTTAGGCCACGGTGGGATGGGAGCCTGCTGTGACCGGACTCAGCTCGAACGAGGGCTGTCGACCCCCTTGACCGAAGCCGACGTCCGGATGATGCTGGATTGCCGATGGCGAGTTCGCCGTCGGCCGCTTGCGGGTGGATGAGGCTTCCAGTTTGGGGGTAGTCGGGTGATGTCCAGACGGTCACGGAATTCGATGTTCGATGAGCACCGAACGCCCGGCGGCGTGCTCGGCGGATTCATCGGGCTCGTGATCGTGAGCGCCATGGCGGGCGTGCTTGTCACGGCGGGCATCGCCCCGGTCCTGGCAGTGACGGGGATGGCCGCGACGAACACGATCACCGTGTTCGAAAACCTGCCCGACTACGTGGCCATCGACCAGCTCGCCCAGAAAAGCAACATCTACGCCACCGAGGCCAACGGGACGAAGGTGCTCCTCGCGTCGTTCTACGACCAGAACCGGGTCGAGGTTCCGTTCGATTCGATGAGCCAGTACGTGAAGGATGCGGCCGTCGCAGGCGAAGATCCCCGCTTCTTCGAGCACAGCGGAGTCGACCTCCAGGGCACCGTGCGAGCGACCGTGAAGACCGCCGCCGGCGGACAGACCCAGGGCGGGTCATCCATCACCCAGCAGTATGTGAAGAACGTCCTCGTGCAGAAGTGCGAGGCCATTGCCGATGCCAGGAAACACGACGCCTGCTATTTCGCGGCGACCGAGACGACGCCGGAACGCAAACTCAAGGAGATGCGACTCGCGATCGGCGTCGAGAAACGGTACTCCAAGAACGAGATCCTTCGGCAGTACCTCAACATCACCGGCTTCGGCGGAACGGTGTACGGCATCGAGGCGGCCGCAAACTACTACTACGGGACGACGGCGGCGAAGGTGACCCTGCCGCAGGCCGCGAGCCTGGTGGCGATCGTGAACAACCCGGTCAAGTTCCAGCTCGACTACCCGACCAGCGCAAGCAACGGAACGGCGAACGGGTATGCGGCCAATCGGGAACGCCGCGACTACATCCTCACGGAGATGTACAAGCAGGACAAGATCACGAGGGCGGCGTACACGGAGGCGGTCGCCACGCCGGTCGAGCCGAAGATCACGGAGCCGAGCACCGGCTGCCAGAGCGCCGGTTCCAGCGCCTACTTCTGCGACTACGTCACGAAGAAGCTGCTGAACGATCCCGTCTTCGGCGAGGATGCGGAAGAGCGCAGGCTCAAATTCCGCCGCGGCGGCTACAACGTCTACACGACCCTGGACCTCGACCTGCAGCGAGCCGCGATCACCACGATGAACAAGAACATCCCCAAGGTCTTCGCGCGGGGCGACGTCGGGGGCGTTATCTCCAGCGTGCAGGTCGGCACGGGCCGCGTGCTCGCGATGGTGCAGAACAAGGACTACAGCCAGGACCCGGCCGTGCAGGCGAAGGGCCGCAATTACACCGGCATCAACTACAACACGGACTTCACCGAAGGCGGCTCGAGCGGGTTCCAGCCGGGGTCCACCTACAAGGTCTTCACGCTCGCCGAGTGGCTCAAGGAGGGGCACACCCTCAACGAACGGTCCGACACCCGCCGCAAGTCGAACTGGGGAACGTTCCGGGACAGCTGCCTCGGGCCGCAGAACTACGACTCCCAGGAGTTCAACCCGCGAAACGACCAGAACGAGTCCGGGTCGAACTACTCCGCGCTGCAGGCGACGATCGGCTCCATCAACACCGGCTTCATCGGGATGGCGAAGAAGCTCGACCTCTGCGGCATCCGCAAGACGGCCGAGTCGTTCGGGGTGCACCGCGCCAACGGGAAGCCGCTCGATCAGGGCGCCAGCTCGGTGATTGGGACGAACGAGATCGCGCCGCTGACGATGGCCGTCGCCTTCGCCGGGATCGCCAACAGGGGCACCACCTGCTCACCGGTCGCCATTGACCGGGTCGTCGGGGTCGACGGCACCGAAATTCCGGTGCCGAAGACCACCTGTAAGCGCTCCCTGGACCCGAAGCTGATCGCCGGCATGACCTACGCCATGCAGCGGGTGATGACGAACGGCACCGCCCAGCAGTCCTACGCCGACACGTCCCCCCGGGTGCCGATGATCGGCAAGACGGGAACCACTGACGGTGCGAAAGACACCTGGATGAGCGGGGCAACCACCAAGGTCGCCACGGTCGTCGGGGTCGTTGCCGTCACCGGCACCCTCAACCAGCGGCAATTCTCCTTCGATAGCGGCT
The DNA here is from genome assembly GCF_004403225.1 of Cryobacterium sp. Sr8. Classification (NCBI taxonomy): domain Bacteria; kingdom Bacillati; phylum Actinomycetota; class Actinomycetes; order Micrococcales; family Microbacteriaceae; genus Cryobacterium; species Cryobacterium sp. Sr8. Next base: position 16,107 of record NZ_SOHO01000041.1, read on the forward strand.
ACGCCGCCACCGCCCGCCACCGGATGTGGCCGGCCGTGATGTCGGTCGCGAACGCGAAGTACGGGGGCGGTTCCTTCCCGGAGGCCTCCGGCTCGGTCATCGGCAAGGTGGAGGCGCCGAAGCCGAAACCGACCCCGAAGCCGGCGATCCCGAAGCCGGCGGCGCCGAAACCGGATGCGACGCCGTCCAAGCCGAAGCCGGAGGCGCCGCCCGCCGAGCCGGAGCCCGCCACACCGCCGGTCGAGAAGCCGAAGCCCGACCAGAATGGGCGGGGGAAGAACCCGAAGGGCGGGTAGGCGACTCGGCTCACGCGCGCCGCGTCGCCGGCCACAGGTGGTGCACGTTGTGGTGCGGCTCCGCTGTGCGCAGGGCGCCCGCGGTCTCCGCGGCCTGTGCCGCATCGGCTTTCGCGGTCGCCAGCCGATCCGCCGCCTGGCGCTGGGCGACCTGACGGGCCACCTCGAACAGGTCCCAGAGGTTCTCACCGGTGACGGAAACGCCCTTCGCGCCGGACCGGCGGGTGCGGCCGCGAACGAGCATGTAGTTCGTCGAGAACACCTGCCCGCCGACGCGTTCCTGGGCGTCGTGGAAGAAGACCACGTTGGAGACCGGGCCGGTGCCGTCGTCGAGGCTGACGAAGACGACCCGTCGTCCGCCCCGCATCGGCGGCGTATTGGTGGCGCGTCGGACTCCGGCGATGAGCACCTCGGTGCCGCCGGGCAGCGACCCGAGCGCCGACGCCGGGGTCACGCCGAGCTCGGCGAAGAGGGAATGGAAGCGTTCCATCTGGTGGTGGCCGATGGCCAGGTGGAGGTCTCGCAGTTCCAGGTCGGTCTGCGTGCGGCCCCGCAGGTCGAGTGAGGTGACGGCGCCGAGGTAGTCGGGAACGGGCAGGTCCACATCGAAGGCGAGCTGGTCGTCGTCGATGGCGACGGCGGTGCCCTGCAGCCCCTGGATGTGGGCGAGGAGTTCGTGGCGGCGATCACGGTCGTACCCGATGAAACTGTCGAGCGCACCGACCCGGGCCAGGGCCTCGAACGACCTGCGCCTCGGCCGCACGCGGTCCCGGAAGTCCTGCAGCGAGGTGAAGGGCTGATGCCGGGCGATCCTGGCGCGCTCGGTCTCGCTGCTGCCGGCCAGTTCCGGCAGCGCCAGCCGGATGCCCTGCCGTCCGTCGACGAGTTCTTCCACCCGGTAATCGAGGGCGCTGTGCTGCACGTCGAGCCCCAGCACGGGGACACCGAGCGTGCGCGCCTCGGCGACGAGCAGGTCCTTGGGCCACATGCCGGGGTCGTGGGTGAGGAGGCCGGCCAGGAACACGGCCGGATGGTGGGTCTTCAACCACGCGGACTGGTAGGTGGGCAGGGCGAATGCGGCGCCGTGGGCCTTGGCGAACCCGAAGCTGCCGAACCCGGCGAGCACCTTCCAGACCCGGCTGATGACCGCGGGCGGGAACCCGCGCTCGAGGGCGCGTTCCCGAAGCCAGGCTTCGATCTCGGGGAGCTGGTCGGGCTTGCCCAGGTGGCGGCGGAAGACATCCGCCTTGCCCAGGCCGCAGCCGGTCAGTTCGTCGAAGAGGCGCATCACCTGCTCGTGGAAGATGACGACACCCTTGGTTTCCCGCAGGATCGCTTCGAACCGGGGGTGCAGGTAATCGGGGGCGACCTCGCCGTGCCGCGCCTGCAGGTAGAGCAGCGGCATGTTGTTCTGCATCGGCCCGGGCCGGAAGAGCGAGATCTCGACGGTGAGGTCGTTGAACACCTCGGGCTGCAGCTTGCCGACCAGCTCCATCTGGCCGGGGGACTCCAGCTGGAAGATCCCGAGCGTGCGGGTGGAGCGGATGAGCTCATAGGTCTCCGGGTCATCCAGCGGCACCCGGTCGAGGTCGATGGTTTCCCCGGTGAGCCGGCGGTGCTCGGCGACGGCGTGGGCCATCGCGGACTGCATGCGCACGCCGAGGATGTCGAGCTTGATCAGGCCCATCGGGTCCATGTCGTGCTTGTCGAACTGGGACATCGGCAGGCCCATCCCGGATGCCTGCACCGGGGTGCGGTCCAGCAGCGAGGTGTCGGACAGGATGACGCCGCAGGGGTGCACCGAGATGTGCCGGGGGAGCCGGTCGAGTTTCGCGGTCAGGTCGACGAGCAGGTCGAGCTGCTGCGACTCGCGCACCTCGGCGGCCAGCGCCTCGAGCTCCGGTTTCTCGTCGAGGGCGCGCCGGAAGTCGCGGGCGTTGAAGCGCCACATCTGTTTCGCGATCGCGGCAACCTGGTCGTCGGGCAGCCCCAGGGCCAGGCCCGCATCGCGCACGGCGCCGCGCCCCCGGTAGGCGTTGGTCATCGACATCAGGCTGACCCGGTCGCTGCCGAAGGTGGCGAAGATGGCCCGGTAGATGTCGTGCCGCCTGGCCGACTCCACGTCCAGGTCGATGTCAGGCAGGGTCTGGCGTTCGGGGGAGAGGAATCGCTCCCAGAGCAGCCCATTGGAAAGGGGTTCCACCGACGAGGTGTGGAGGGCGTAATTGAGCACGGAGCCCACGCCGGAGCCGCGTGCCTGGATGCGGACGCCCATGTCCCGGATGAGGTCCGCGACCCGGGCCACGGTGAGGAAGTAGCTGGCGAAACCGAGGTGTTCGACGGTCTCCATCTCGTGGGCCAGGCGGTCGTGCGCGGCCTCGACCTGGCCGGTTCCGGCGTACCGGGTGTCGATGCCGTGCCGCGCGCGCCGCCACAACTCGGCGACCGGGTCGCCGGTGACGCCGATGACGCTCGCCTCCGGCATGCGCGGCCGGCCCAGGCCGATGTCGGCGACCGGGTCGAGAGAGCACCGTTCCGCGAGCAGTTCGGTGTCCCGGAGCAGACGCTCGAGGGCTCCACCCTCGTGGGTGCCGGCGTCGACCACCATCCGGGCGACCTGCCGCATCAGCGCTGCCGGCTTCAGCCACGCCTGCCCGTTGGACTGCAGCTGCTCCAGCTGGGCGAGCGGGGTGAGTGCGCGGGCGGCGTCGGCGAGGTCGGCCGTGACCGCCTCTTCCGGGGTGCCGTAGCGAACGGCGTTGGTGAGCACGGCCGGCAGCCCCGTGTGTTCGGCGAGGCCGAGCATCCGGGTGGCCGGGGCCACGCTGCCGGGTCGGCCGGAGTCGGCGAGGTGGCAGACCACCTCGAGGACCAGCGACCCGGGAGGCATCGCCCGAAGCCACGACGCCAGGCGGGTGCGCGCCTCGGCGGTGTCGCGGCGGAGCAGGGCGGCGCCCACGTCGGAATCGGGACCGATGAGCACGGTGAGGGCGCGGAGGCCGGCCAGCTCGGCGAGGCGGGCCCGGTTGATCGACGGCGTCTTGCCGGCCCGGTGGGCGGAGCCGGATTCATGACAAGCAGAGACTTCATGACAAGCAGAGACCGCGCGGCAGAGGGCGGCGTAGCCGCGGCCGGACGTGGTGCCGTGCGCGAGCACCACCACCCGCCCGATGGACCGGTGCTCGTCGTCATGCACGGCCAGGTCGGCGCCGAGCCCCGGACGGATGCCCGCCGCCACGCACGCGCGCACGTGCTTGATCGCGCCGTAGAGGCCGTCCCGGTCGGTCACGGCGAGGAATCCGGCGCCCTGCGCCGCGGCCTGCTCGGCGAGGGCCTCCGGGAGTGTCACGCCGTAGTGCGGGGAGTACGCACTGGCGACGTGGAGGTGCGGGAAGGCCATGCCCGGTGTCATCCCCAGCGTCATGCCCGGTGTCATCCCCAGTCGAGAGCCAGCACCCAGGACCCGTCGACGTCGTGTCGCAGGTCGTAACGGTGCTGTTCCTCGCCTCCGCGTGACGCATCGAGGCGCCACAGCTCGGTGTCGATGCGGGTGGGCACCCCGTCGTTCTCCCACCAGCTGGTGCGGGAGAAGACCGCCTGGGGCTGCCCGATGACGGTGTGTTCGAATCGATTCCAGATGAACGCGCGCGGATCGCCGTCTGCGGAGAGCTCCACGTCGACCCGCGCGTCGATGATCCGTGGAAATGAGATTTGTGGAGATGCGACCTGCGACATGGCCCGACCTCTCTGACTGCCTCGTGCAGCGTCATATACTCGGCTTCGTGCAACGTTCATGCACCCGCATGAACTCGAACGTATGTTCGATAGTAAAAGTGTACGCCACACCTCCGACACCCGCTATTCCCGGCGGAGTTGCGGCATCTCCCTTGTCGAGGCGGCTGACAAAGGACCGACCATGCCCTTGACACCGCAGTCTTCACTCGGCAAGTATTCGCAAATACAGCCGCTTCGATGTTGGGGGGGAATCCGAATGCGCAATCGAAACATTCGTTGGCCAGGTCGCGGCCAACGGGCCGCCGGGATGGCCATTGCAGCCATGGTCCTGGCCATTCCCACACTGACCGCGTGCAGCGAGAGCGGGAGCGACAGCGAAACGGGGTGCCCTGACTCGGTAGCCGAACTCGGAGACCTCACGCTGGGCGCAGCACGATCGCTGGTCGGCTCGACGGTGTTGACGTGCACGACGCCATCCGCAGGAGAAACCCCGGAGCCCACGCAACTCACGGTGACCGCGCCGTGGGAAGGCCTGCTCGCCGTCGATGGGACGACGTTGCCGGCACCCGTCGATCTTCCCGGTGGAAATCGACCCGCCGACTGCGCAGAAGATCCGTCGACTCACACATATCTGTACGTTGGCGAACGGTGGGTGCGCGCACGAACGGTCACCTGCACCCAACTGGACTGACGCGACCCACCGCGGCGGGGGTTAGTCTCGAGGTATGACCAGCGTCGACGTCTTCGCCCCGGTACCGGGCGATTCCGCGCACGCCCAATTGCCGAACCGTGAAATGCCGGACACGGAAATGCCGGACGCACAGTTGCGGGACAGCGTGACGGACACCCACGGTCGCCGTTTGCGCGACCTGCGCATCTCGGTGACCGACCGGTGCAATTTCCGCTGCGTCTACTGCATGCCCAAGGAGATCTTCGGCCGGGACTTCGCCTTCATGGACCGAGACGAGCTGCTCAGCTTCGAGGAGATCACCCGGCTCGCCCGGATCTCCGTCGCCCACGGTGTCGAGAAGATCCGCCTCACCGGGGGAGAGCCGCTCCTGCGCAAGGGGCTCGAGGAACTCGTGGGCTCGCTCGCCGCGCTCCGCACGCCCGACGGGCGCAAGATCGACATCGCCCTGACGACGAACGGCTCCGCGCTGGCGGTGCGGGCACAGGCGCTCAGGGACGCCGGGCTCGACCGGGTGACGGTGTCGCTCGATTCCCTCGACGACGCCACGTTCCAGGCCATGAACGACGTGAAGTTCCCCGTCGCGAAGGTCCTGGGCGGCATCGACGCGGCCCACGAGGCCGGCCTCGGCCCGATCAAGATCAACATGGTGGTCAAGCGCGGCCAGAACGACCAGGACATCGTCGCGATGGCCCGCCACTTCAAGGGTTCGCCCTACATCCTCCGGTTCATCGAGTTCATGGATGTCGGCACGAGCAACGGCTGGAAGATGGACGAGGTCGTCCCCTCCGCCGAGGTGATCAGCCGGATCACCGCCGAGCTCCCGCTGGAGGCGATCGCGCCCAACTACGACGGCGAGACATCCGCCCGGTGGCGGTACCTCGACGGGAGCGGCGAGATCGGGGTCATCTCCAGCGTCACCCAGTCGTTCTGCCGCTCCTGCTCCCGGGCGAGGGTCTCGACCGACGGCAAGCTGTTCACCTGCCTGTTCGCCACCGAGGGCCACGACCTGCGGGCACTGATGCGGGCCGGATGCTCGGACGAGGCGCTGACCGAGGTCATGGCCACCATCTGGCGCGAGCGCACGGATCGCTACTCGGACCTGCGCAGCTCGAAAACCCGGGAGCTGCGCACGACCGGCAAGAAGAAGATCGAGATGTCCTACATTGGCGGGTGAGCGGGGTTGAGCCGGATCACCTCCCGCCGCCAGACCATCCGGGTGACCGTCGGCGATTCCGCGGCGTCCCGGGTCGCGCGGGAAGACACGCTCGCCGTCGAGGAGCCGCTGGAAATGCGCGTGAACGGCCGCGCCCTCGCGGTGACGATGCGCACCCCGGGCAACGACTTCGACCTCGTCGCCGGGTTCCTGGTCTCCGAGGGCGTCATCACCCGTGGTGAGCACTTCGCGATGGCGCGCTACTGCGCCGGGGCGACGGACGAGGGCGTGAACACCTACAACGTCCTCGAGGTGACCCTGGCGCCCGGGGTCGCCGCGCCCGATCCGAGCGCGGAAAGGTCGTTCCTGACCACGAGTTCCTGCGGGCTCTGCGGCAAGGCCAGCATCGACGCCGTGCGCACCCGGTCGGCCTGGGACATCCGCGATGACTCGGTGCGAATCGACCCGGAACTCCTCGTCACCTTCCCGGACACCCTGCGCGCGGCCCAGGCGGTCTTCGACAAGACCGGCGGGCTACACGCGGCGGCCCTGTTCGACGGGACGACGGGGGAGATGCTCGTGCTCAGGGAGGATGTCGGCCGGCACAATGCGGTCGACAAGGTCATCGGCTGGGCGCTCAAGGAGGACCGGCTGCCGCTGCGCGGCACGGTTCTGATGGTCTCCAGCCGGGCGAGTTTCGAGCTGGCCCAGAAAGCGCTGATGGCCGGCATCCCGGTGCTGGCGGCCGTTTCGGCGCCGTCGTCGCTGGCCGCCGAGTTCGCGGCCGAGGTCGGGATGACGCTCGTCGGGTTCCTGCGCGGCAACTCGATGGTGGTCTACGCCGGCGGAGAGCGCATCGAGCAGGGCGAGCTGAGCCCCGCGAGCTGAGACATGGCGCTGAGCTCCGCGAGCTGAGCCATGCGCGCTGACCCGCGACGATGCTGGTTGAGTTGCGGAGAAAGTACCTTCATTTCGCGCGGGAAGGTGCTTTCTCCGCAAGTCAATGCTGCGGGCGTCGCTGTGGGCGGGTCGGGCGCGCGCCCTAACTCATTTGCGGGGTGTCCTCAGCGCGCGGCACGAAGCGAACGGCCATCGCCTTGTAGCCGGGCGTGTTCGACTCGCGGGCGACGAGTTCGCGGTGCATCAGGGCGTTCGCCTCGGGGAAGTACGCCGCCGCGCAGCCGCGCGGGGTCGGGTAGAACACGAGACGGAAGCTGTCCGCCCGACGTTCCTCGCCCTGGAAGGTGCTGATCACGTCCACGAGGTCGCGGTCCGCGAATCCCATGTCGGCGGCGTCGTCCTTGTTGATCAGGATGACCCGGCGGCCGCCCGAGATGCCGCGGTAGCGGTCATCCAGCCCGTAGAACGTCGTGTTGTACTGGTCGTGGCTGCGCATGGTCTGCAGGATCAGATGCCCGGGCGGCGGGGTCAGGTATTCCAGCGGGCTGACCGTGAACCGGGCCAGGCCGATGTCGGTGGCGAAGCTGCGCGAGTCTCGCGGCGGGTTGGGCAGCACGAAGCCGTTCTTCGTGCGCAGGCGCCGGTTGAAGTCCTCGAAGCCCGGCAGCACGCGCGAGATGTGGTCGCGGATGACGTCGTAGTCCTCGGCCATCGCCTTCCAGTCGATGCGGTGGTCCTCGCCGAGGGTCGCCGTGGCCATCCGGGCCACGATCACGGGCTCGGCCAGGAGGTGCTCCGACACCGGCTCCAGCCGCCCCTGCGTGGTGCGGACCACGGACATGGAGTCCTCGACCGAGAGCACCTGCCGGCCACCCGGATGCTTGTCGTCGGTGTCCGTGCGGCCGAGCGTCGGCAGGATCAACGAGGTCCGGCCGTGCACCACGTGAGAACGGTTCGGTTTGGTGGACACGTGCACGGTCAGGCCGACGCGCTGCAGCGCGGCCCCCAGCGCCTCGGTGTCCGAGGCAGCGAGGGCGAAGTTGCCGCCCATCGACACGAACACGTCGACGTCGTCGTTCTCGAACGCCTCGACCGTGTCGACGGAATCCAGGCCGTGCGCGCGCGGGGCGTCGATCCCGAATTCCTTGTCCAGGGCATCCAGCATCCACTCGTGCGGCTTCTCCCAGACGCCCATCGTGCGGTCTCCCTGCACGTTCGAGTGGCCGCGCACAGGGCAGGCGCCTGCGCCGGGCTTGCCGAAGTTGCCCTGCAGCAGCAGCAGGTTGATGATCTCCTTGAGCGTGTTGACCGAGTGCGGTTGCTGGGTCAGTCCCAGCGCCCAGCAGATGATCGTGGCCCTGGATTTCACCATCATTCCGGCGACCGTGGCGATCTGCAGCCGGGACAGGCCGGTCGCCGCTTCGGTTTCGTCCCAGTCGATGGTCTTGCGGGCGGCCCGGTACGCGTCGATGCCGTCGGTGTTGGAGGCGACGAACTCGTGGTCGACGACGGAGCCCGGCACGCGCTCCTCCTCCTCGAGGAGCAGGTGGCCGAGCGCCTGGAACAGGGCCAGGTCGGCGCCGACCTTGATCTGCAGGAACTCGTCGGCGAGGTCGGTGCCCTTGCCGACGAGTCCGGAGGGGGTCTGCGGGTCCCTGAAATTGAACAGCCCGGCCTCCGGCAGCGGGTTCACGGCGACGATCTTGCCGCCGTTGTCCTTGCACTCGGCCAGGGCCGAGAGCATCCGGGGGTGGTTCGTGCCCGGATTCTGGCCGATCACGAAGATCAGTTCGGCATCGTGGATGTCCTCGAGCGAGACGGTGCCCTTGCCGATGCCGATCGTGGGGTTCAGCGCGGAGCCGGATGATTCGTGGCACATGTTCGAGCAGTCCGGCAGGTTATTGGTGCCGATGGACCGGGCGAACAGCTGGTACATGAACGCCGACTCGTTGGCGGTGCGGCCCGAGGTGTAGAACACGGTGCGCTCGGGCGTCGTCGCCCGGATCTGCTCCCCGATGAGCTCGAAGGCGTCGTTCCAGGAAATCTGCGAGTAGTGCGTGTCGCCGGGGCGGATGACGACCGGATGCGTGATGCGCCCCTGGTTGCCCAGCCAGTACTCGGTCTTCTCGGACAACTCGGCGATGGAATGCTCCGCCCAGAAGGCCGGGGTCACCGTGCGCAGCGTGCTCTCCTCGGCGACGGCCTTGGCGCCGTTCTCGCAGAACTCCGCGGTCTTGCGGTGGCCCTGCGACTCGGGCCAGGCGCAGCCGGGGCAGTCGGTGCCGTTCCGCTGGTTCAGCCGCAGCAGCGACCGGGCCGTGCGGGCCACGCCGGCCTGGGCGATCCCGCGGTCCAGGGCCACGATCACGGCTTCGAGCCCGGCCGCGGACGTCTTGGGCTTCTTGACGACGAGGTTGTTCTCGTTGATGTCCTCTACCGGGGCTTTATGTGTCATGAACCCCATCCTGCCCCCAGCGGGGCCGGATGCCCAATGCCGCGCCCATCCGGACGTTGCGCTGGAGCACGATAGGCTGTGCGTTACGGCGTTTTTGCCGATGGCAATGGAGCTGTGGGAACCAGCTCTCCTGTGATGAGGGAATCACCATGAGTTGGCTTGATCGAGAGCGCACGATCGCACCTCCCGGATTCAACCGCTGGCTCATTCCGCCGGCGGCGCTCGCCGTTCACCTGTGCATCGGCCAGGCCTACGCGACGAGCGTCTACAAGACCGCACTTGTCGCGCATTTCGGCGTCAGCCTGACCCAGATCGGCCTGATCTTCTCCATTGCGATCGTCATGCTCGGGCTCTCGGCCGCGGTGATGGGAACCTGGGTCGACACGAACGGCCCGCGAAAGGCGATGTTCGTGTCGGCGCTGTTCTGGTCGGGCGGCTTCCTCGTCGGCTCGCTCGGCATCTTCTCCGGCCAGCTCTGGCTCGTCTACCTCGGGTACGGATTCATCGGCGGGATCGGACTGGGCATCGGCTATATTTCCCCCGTTTCGACCCTGATCAAGTGGTTCCCGGACCGTCCGGGCCTGGCCACCGGCATGGCCATCATGGGCTTCGGCGGCGGCGCACTGATTGCCAGCCCGGTCTCCACGGCTCTGCTGGGTCTCTACGACCCGAACTCGGGGGCGGAGGGCTGGGTGGCCAGCGGCGACGCGGTCGGCAAGCTCTTCCTCACCCTCGCGGTCGTCTACCTCGCCTACATGATGTTCGGCGCGTTCACGATCCGGGTTCCCGCCGCCGGCTGGAAGCCGGCAGGCTTTGACCCGGCCACGATCGCGGCGAAGCCGCTCGTCACGAGCAACAATGTCTCTGCGGCCAACGCGATCCGGACCCGGCAGTTCTGGCTGGTCTGGATCGTGCTCTTCTGCAACGTAACGGCAGGCATCGGGATCCTCGAACAGGCGGCGCCGATGATCCAGGACTTCTTCCGCCAGCCGGACGGCAGCTCCCTCGTGTCGGCCGTCGTGGCCGGCGGCTTCGTCGGCCTGCTCTCCATCGCCAACATGGGCGGCCGGTTCGTCTGGTCAGCCACGTCGGACAAGACCGGGCGCCGGAACATCTACATGGTCTACCTGGGGGTGGGCACGGTGCTCTACCTCCTGCTCGCCCTCGTCGGTTCCTCAACAACGGCGCTCTACGTGCTGCTGGCCTTCGTCATCATCTCCTTCTACGGAGGCGGTTTCGCGACCGTGCCGGCCTATCTGCGCGACCTCTTCGGCACCTTCCAGGTCGGCGCCATCCACGGCCGGCTTCTCACCGCGTGGTCCGCCGCCGGGATCGCAGGGCCACTGATCGTCAACGGCTTCCTGGACGCCCAGGGAACCCCGGGGGAGCTCACCGCCCAGGCGTACCAGCCGGCGCTGCTCACGATGGTGGGGCTGCTGGTGATCGGTTTCATCGCGAACCTGTTCGTCCGGCCGGTCCATTCCACCTTCCACGAAACCGTCGCGGCGCCGTCGACGGTGCGCGAAACAGCATTGGAGTCCTGACATGACGAGGACAAAACTCACGCTCGCCTGGGCGCTGGTCGGGATTCCGCTGGCCTACGGGGTGTTCCAGACCCTCACCAAAGTCTCGGCGCTCTTCGGCTAGGCGTGCCGCCGGCGGTGTCAGGCCGTCAGACGTCGATCGCGTGCACCAGCGACTCCTGCACCATGCCCAGCCATTCGTAGACGTTGGCCAGGAACGGGGCCTCCTCGCCGGTGAGGTGCTGCACGCCGTCCGGGGAGACCTCGAGCCGTTCGGCGAGGGTCAGCCGCAGGTCGGTGAGGGTGCGCAGCCAGGACTGAACGGCCGCGTCGTCGAGCTCGATCGTCACCGGCGGCTGGTCGTCCACGTCGTCCCCACGGTCACTCTCGTCTTCGTTACCGTCGTCTCCGCCGCCCGGGTAGTCGTCGCCCTGGTATTCGTCGTCGCCGAGCGAGGCCAGCACCGCGCGCGCGTTGCGCTCCTTGCGGTCGAGGATGCCGTCGGCCGTGAACCGCCGGAACTCCGCCGCCGCCTCCGCGTCCTCGCGGTAGGCGTCGGGCAGCAGGCGGCGCACCGCGGGGTCGGCGGATGCCCCCAGCGCGTGGCTGGCCGCGGCATCCAGCAGGCCGACCAGCTGGGACACCGCGAGGCGCAGGAGCTCGACCTCCACCGGAACGAACTGCGCGGACACGGCGCCGGTTTCGTCGCGCACGAACCGCATCATCCTTCGGCCCTGGCCAGGGTGGCCCAGAGGCCGTAGTCGTGCATCGCTTCCACGTGACGTTCCATTTCTTCGCGGTTGCCGGTGGCCACCACGGCTCGGCCGTTGTTGTGCACCTGGAGCATGAGCCGTTCGGCCTCGTGCGCCGAAATGGCGAAGTAGCTGCGGAACACGTAGGCCACATAGGACATGAGATTGACCGGGTCGTCCCAGACAATAGTGACCCACGGACGCGCCAGCATCGGGGCGTCGCGAAGGTCCGGGAGCGGGGCGGGAAGGGACACGCCCCCAGCTTCACACGGTCCGGCGCGCAGTGCCACCCGCCGCCGCGTGGGAGGATGGCGGGATGCCTCGCGTGAGCCCTCGATGACCCGCCGGCGGAGAACTTCGAAGGGGTCCCTGGCGAGCGCAGGGCTCATCGCGGCGGTCATTCTGGCCGCGTTCCTCTACTTCACGGATGCGCCTGCTTCTGCACCCGCCCCGCCCCCGGGCGCGTCCGCGGGTGCCACCGTGCCGGCCCCGGCCGGTCCGACGCTGGATTCCGCGGCCGCGGTCGCCGCCGTTGCCGCACTTCCCGACGCCGCATACCGGGACGACGGGAGCTATGCCGGCCACCGGGACGACCTGTTCGGTGACTCCTGGTCCTTCGACTTCGACCGGAATGGCTGCGACGCGCGCAACGACATCCTGAGCCGCGACTTCACGGCCGTCAGCCTCAAACCGGCCCGCTGTGTCGTCGAGACCGGCACGCTCGCCGACCCGTACAGCGGCGAGAGCATCGGCTTCGTGCACGGCGCCGACACGTCGGATGACGTGCAGATCGACCACCTGCTGCCGCTCAAGGCCGTGTATGCCACCGGGGGAGCGGCCTGGACCTTCGAGAAGCGCCGGGCGCTCGCGAACGACCCGGTGAACCTGCTGGCGGTGAAGGGCTCCGAGAACGGCTCGAAGTCCGACTCCCTCCCCAGCGAGTGGCTGCCCGGGGTCTACCCGGATGTCTCGGACCGGCACGATGCCGGCCAGCGGGTCGTCTGGGACGATCTGCCCTCCGACACGGCGCTGCAGTGCTGGTATGTGAAGAAGTTGGTTCCGGTGTTCGTGGCGTACGAGCTCGGGGTGACTCCGGAGGACCGGGCGGCCATGTCAGCCGTGCTCAGAACCTGCTAGGGACATCCTTCCAGCAGCTGGATTCCGTGCTCGGTCTGCCGGTTGACCAGGACCGAGCCCTGGGAGTCGCAGATCGCATTCACGAGAAGCGCGTAGCCTTCACCGTTCTGGAAGTTGCCCTTCTCACCGGCGAGGCCGAAGCCCTGGATGGTTCCGGGGGGTACGAAGGCCCAGACTTCAGGGGCCCCGGGGAACACGCTGGGCAGCCAGGCCCAGTTGCCGTGGATGATCGGCCCGCTGGTGCAGTTGGAGCCGCACGCGGCTGGTGGCTTCGAGACATTGACACAGTCCAAAGCCTGCGCGGCCGTGGGGACGAGCGCAAAGGCAGCCGCGAGAGCGGCTGCGGCGAGGGTTTTTCTCAACACGATTACTCCTTCGGAATGGTTGACAGTGCATAAGAGCCGCAACCGCGTGCTGATGCCGCCCCCGATCCGGCTGCATAGAAAACCCTACTCAGAAGCGGCCGCCCGTCAACAGCGTTGGGCCTCCCGTCCTAATCCAGTTGGCAGGCCTGCGCGCGGAACTGCTACTCCAGGTCGTCCCAGTCGTACGCCGTGCTGAAGCCGACCTCCGTGTCGATCACCGGCCTGGGGGAGGACAGGGCCAGGGTGCGCTTGTGCAGCTCGGAGACGAAGTCGACGGTGTTCGGCTCCTCGAGGACCGATTCCTCCGGAACGCCGACCAGCTCGCTGGCGGGACCGACGACCATGCGCACAAGCACGGCCTTCCCGTCATCCGCGAAGGCGGGGATCTCCAGGGACTCGGCCTCATGGTTCTCCCCAAGCGCTGCCACGAACCGGAACAGCCCGTTCGCGATGTCGTCGCTCGTGAGGAACGACGCCCCGGCATAGCTCACCCTCATCATGCGACCACTCTTTACTCGTCGTCGGCCGAGCACAACCCATTGCATGCCCAAGGCGCAGTGGTACAGTCGCGGGGAATTCCGCTGCAGGGAGGGGAGTGTCCATGGGCACGCAGGCTGAACTGGACGCGGTGCGGACCGCGGGCTCCATCCTCGAGGCCATGCGGGGTGCCGACGACCTGGCCGAAGCCGTGCGCCGGCACGGCGGGGCGCGGGACGTGCGGCTCCTCCTGCGCGCGGCGACCGACCCCGAGGATCAGCTCACCGCCATCGCCGCGATCCACGCCCTCGCGCCGCTGCCCGACGAGTCGGCCGGGAGCGCGCTCGTGTCCCTGCTCGCCAGGGACGAACCCTTTCTCCGTGAGCATGCGGCGTGGGCGCTCGGCGGGCGGCCGCCCCGTGCCGACGCGATCTCCGGGCTTGTGGCCCTGGTCGCCGCCGGTGGCTTCTCCGGGATGATCGCGCAACGCAGCCTCGAGCGCTGGGGCGCGTCGGCACCGGAACGAGTGGCGCTCGCGCTCGACGGCGCGCTCTTGGGGCTCAGCGAACCCGGGGCGAGGGCGCGGCTGGTTGAGACCGCCGGGCTCGTGCCCGGACGAATCCCCGGGCGGCTCATCCGTCGGGTGGCCCTCGACCCGGCCGAGGCCACCGAGGTGCGTGCGGCGGCGATCGCCGCGCTCGGCGATCTCGGGGCGAACCAGGCCGGGACTCGGATCGTGACCGACCTCGCCCGCGGGACCGACTCGCTGGCCGATGTCGCGAGGCTCGCGCTGGCCGACCTGGCCGACCTGGCCGACCCGGCCGAGTCGAGCGGGCCGGCCGCACACTCCGACATCGTGGGGCCGAGGAGGCCCGGCGTGACGATCGCGCAGGTGTTCCTGCCCGCCGACATCGACCGGGAGCTCTCCCAGGTGGGCTCGGGTGACAACGGCGGCATCGCGACGCTGCTCGTGCGGCTCGGGGACGCGCTGGTCGAAGCGGGCGCGTCGACCGGCCGCGCAGCCGATGCGCACGCCCCCGCGCCGGTCTCACGGGTGCTGACCCTCTCCAGGGGGAACCACGCCGACGCCCTGCGCGGCTTGGCCGACCTCGCCTCCTCCCGGCCCGGGCACGTCTTCGCGACGGTTCCGTTCCTCGGCGAACCGGTGGCCTCGGTGGACGCGTGGCCGCGTCGCGTCGAGGCGCAGCGCGGGATCCGCCGGATTCTTCGCGCGGCCGGGACGGTCGACGCGATCCATCTCCGGATGGCCGATGTCGGCACCCTCGCCGCGGCGACTGTCGCGCGCGAACTCCGGATCCCGGTGGTCTTCACGCTGGCGCCTGATCCCCACGCGGCGATCCACGCCCTCGAGGCGGCGGGGGAGCTGACGCGGCAGGACTTCGGCGCTGCCGACGTGCAGGAGCACTTCTGGTTCCGGACGCGCCTGGCGCAGCGCGTGACCGCCGAATCCGCGCGCGTCGTGCTCTTCCCCCGGCCGGAGCTGCGGCGGGACCTCCGGCAACTGGTGGGGGTCGACATCGACCTGGACCCTGAGCGTTTCGCCGTGGTGCCCGAAGGCATCGACCTCGGAGTGATCGAGCGGGCCGGTGCCGACGCGCTCGCCGCATCCGAGCCGGGAGGCGCCGGGCATCCTGACTTCGACGCCCTGGACGCTGTGCTCGGCGGGCTCCCGGCGAATCGGCGGGGCCTGCCCCTGGTCGTCACGGTCGGCCGGCTGCACACGGTGAAGGGCATGGCGACCCTCGTGGAGGCCTGGCTGGGTGACCCCGCGCTGCGCGCACGCTGCAACCTGCTCCTCGTCGGGGGCGACCTGGAACATCCGTCGGGCGAGGAACGACGCCAGCTGGACCGGATCGACGCGGCCGTGCCGCGAGCTGAGGCGGCCGCCCGCGGCCTGCTGCTCGCGGGGCACCGGGCGAACGGCACCGTCGCGCACTGGCTCGCCGCCGCCCGCTACGGGCGCCCGGGCCTGGCCGCCCCGCATGGCGCGTACGTGTGTGCGAGCGTCAAGGAGGAATTCGGCCTCGCCCTGCTCGAGGCGCTGGCGACCGGGCTGCCGGTGGTCGCGCCCGCCGGTGGGGGCCCGGCGACGTTCGTCGAGGACGGCGTGACCGGGTTCCTCGTCGACACCCGCGACGCCCGCGCGCTGGCCGGCGGCATCACGCGCGCCCTGGACCTGTCCGGCGGGGCGCGCGACGCCGAGAACGCGGAGCGGGCGCACGCCATGGTGGCGCGGGACTTCGCCATCCAGACGATGGCGGATGCCCTCTCCCTGGTCTACCGCGCCGCCGCCGCGCGGGCGGACCCGACGGCCGGTAAGCTGAGCGCCTCATGAGCGTGCTTGTCATCAGCCCCGACTACGCCTCCCACCTCTACCCGCTCGCCGCCCTGGCGACCGCGTGGCGGGACGCAGGCGAGCGGGTGGTGGTGGCCACGGGCGAAGCCACCGCCGGGATCGTCCGGTCTTTCGGCTACGACCACGTTCCGCTGCAACTGGGGCGAGGCTCCAATCCGGGGGTGATCAGGGCCGAACAGCAACCCACCGGGGAAGATGACGCGTTGCGCGGCTTCTTCGCGGCCACCCGCCGCGGCATGGTCGAGACGCTGCGGTTCCAGGCCGAGGCGCGCAGCAGCGACCTCCTCTGGAACCCGGTCGAAGTGGCCAGGGACGTGCAGCGCGTCGTCGAGCGCGTCCGACCCGACCACGTGATTGTCGACCACCTCGCGTTCAGCGCGCGGCTTGCCCTGAAGAGCGCGGGGATCAGCCATGCGGACGTCGTGCTCGGACATCCTTCGGCCCTCCCGGTCGGCACGGAGGTCTACGGGTTCGTGTCAACCTGGCCGGAGGCATTCACGCCGGGCCACGACGAGCTGGACTCGCTGCGGAGGCTGTGCGGGAGGGTGCGCGACTCGTTCACGGTGCAGTGGAACGACGCGCTCATCCGCCTCGACCCCGGAGCGACGCCGGCGGCCGACGCGTTCACCGAGTCAGGCGATGTGCTCCTGCTCAACTATCCCGCCGAACTCCACCCCGCGGCCCGGGGGCTGCTGCTTCCGTCGCACGTCTTCCTGGGCTCTGCGGTGCGTGACGACGTGCCGGATGCCGAAACGCGGGAGTGGCTCGCCCGGGACGCCGCCCCCGTTGTCTACGTCAGTTTCGGCAGCTTCCTCTCGGTGCGCGGGGATGTGCTCGCCCGCGTGGTGGAGGCGCTGCGCCCACTGGACGTGCGGGTGGCGCTGGCGGCGGGATCGACCGACCCGGCCGAGCTGGGTCCGATTCCCGGCTCGTGGCTGGTGCGCGAGTTCCTGCCGCAGGTCAGCCTGCTGCGCGGCTCGGCCCTGGCCGTGTCCCACGGCGGCAACAACAGCGTCACCGAGGCGATGACCCACGGCGTCCCGATGCTGCTGCTGCCCTTCTCGACCGACCAATTCGCGGGTGCCGCCGCCGTCGAGGCAGCCGGACTCGGCGAGGCGCTCGACCCGAACGCCGCGCCGCCCGAGAAGATCAGGGAGGTTGCCATCCGGTTGCTCGCCCTGCACGGCGAGGCGCGGGAGCGCCTCGACCGCCTGTCCGCGTCCCTTGCGGCCGATGCGGGCCCGGCCCGAGCCTTCGACGCGCTCCGGGTGGTGCCGGACCTGCGCTGATTCGGCCGAGGGACCCGGCGGGCCTCAGTCGTCGTCGTCGGCGCCCGTTCCCAGGTCGCCGCAGTCGACCATCCGCACCCCGTGTTCGACCAGGTAGGGGCGGGCCCCGGTGTCGCCGGCGAGACGCTCGCCGAGCGGCGCCCAGTGCCGGCGCCCGATCACGACCGGGTGACCGGGGCGGCCGCCGAAGCCCGCCTGGCGGAGGGTGTCGGGGCCCACGGATGTCGCGTCGTCGTCGTCCCCGGCCCCGATGAGCCGGGCCACGACCCTGCCGTCCAGGTCGGGCACGTCGACCGGGACCACCGCGACGGCTGCCGGGGCGGGTTCGAGGGCGGCCGCCGCAGCGAGGCCGGCCCGCAGCGAGGCGGAGACGCCCTGGGCCCAGTCGACGGCGTGCACCACGATGAGGTCGCCGCCGCGTTCAGGTGTCTCGCCCCGGCCGGGCAGCAGCCGTTCCGCCTCGTCGCCCCGCGCGCCGAGCACGACGATGATCGGCGAGCATCCGCCCTCGCGAAGCGCGTCGATGGCACGCAGCAGCCACGGCTCCCCGTCGTCGCCCCGGCGGAGCGCCTTCGGGCTGCCGTGCCGCGATCCGGCTCCCGCGGCGAGCAGGAGCCCGGCGACCGGGGGCTGGGCCGTCGGTGCCGGGGCGATCGGTGCCGGGGCGTTGTCCATGCCTGCCATCGTACGCAGCCGGCGACGAACGGCTTAGTGGTCTGCGCTCACCAGCGAGGCGCGGGTCTCGAGCCATTCCTGGTGCTGGCGGAGCCCCTTCCGCACGGCGAGCCGGATCACCGTGTAGAGCAGCCAGAAGCCGAGGGCGATGAGCGCGGGATAGACCAGGAAGATGATGACATGCCAGGCCGAGAGGTTATTGAGCATGGGGCCAGTGTCACAGCCGCAGCCGCCGCGCCGGTGCAGGCGCGCGGCGCGCGGAACGACGTTCCGCCGAGCGCGATCAGCGGCCAACTGAGTTGCGGAAAAAGTACCTTCGTGGCGCGCGGGAAGGTACTTTGTCCGCAACTCAGCCGACTACGCCGTAGCGCGGTCGAGCCGGGCGACGCCGATCTTCGAGTCGGCCATGCCGTAGAAGACATAGTGCCGGCCGTCGATCTCCTCGATCGCGGTAGGGAACACGACGTTGGGCACGATGCCGCTGATCTCGTCGGGCGTCTCCGCCTTCAGCAGCGGCTCGCTGGTGCGGCGGACGACCCTCGTCGGGTCGTCCGCGTCGAGGATCATCGCGCCGGCCGAGTAGTTGACCTTCTGCTGCTGGGAGAAGGCGCCGTCGATCGTGCCGGTCACGCCGTGGTGCATGAGCAGCCAGCCCTCGGGCACGCGCAGGGGAGCGGGGCCGCCGCCGATCTTCAGCTCCTCGAATGGGAACTCCGGTCCGGCCAGGAAGCGGTGGCCCTTCCAGTAGGTCAGCAGGGTGAGATCGGCCAGCACGTCGGCGACGGGCAGGTAGCTGATCCAGATGCTCTGGCGGGTGTCGGTGACGCCGGCCGGGACGCGAACGCCCTCACCGGGCCTGACCTCGCCGAGGTCCCACATCGGGCGGTGCAGCACGGCGAAGCTCTCCACACCGTCGGGTGCGGTGACCGGCTCGGGGAAGAAGACGGTGTCCTTGTTGTGGAACAGGTTCAGGTCCATGTCGAGTGCGTCGTCGTAGGCGAACAGCGCGGGGCCGAGCCGGCGCCACTCGCGCAGGTCGGTCGACACGGCGACCGCGGTGCGCGGGCCCAGAGGGCCGTAGGCGACGTAGGTCATCACGTGCATGCCCAGACGGTCGATGTAGGTGACCCGCGGATCCTCGACGCCGGCGTTGTTCGCGCCGCGCTCCCAGCCGCGATCGGGTTCGAGCACGACGCCCTCACGCTCGACGCCGGTGGGGACGCCATCCGTGATGATCACCTTCGCCAGCCCGACGCGGGAGACATTGCCGGCGGCCACGAGCCGGGGCAGGAGGTAGAGGGTGCCGTCGGCGCTGCGCCCGGTCGCCGGATTGAGCACGCCCTCCGCCTCATTGGCGTTGCCCTCTTCCGGCGTCATGATGACGCCCATCCGGGTCAGTGTGTACGGGAAATCTGTGGTCGTTGGCATTGTTAACCTTTCACGCCGGAGCCGATATTGGTGGACACGAAGTGTCGCTGGAACAAGATGAAAATCAGCACGGCCGGTGCCGCGAGAACGCAGGCGCCGGCGAGGATTGCGCCGAAGGGGTTCGCCGCGGAAGCGGCGACGGTGCTGAGGTAATTGGCCAGGGACACCGCCAGGGGTTGCAGGGATGCCTCCTTCGTCACCAGGAAGGGCCAGAGGAACTCGTTCCACGGGCCGATGAAGGTGAGCAGCACCACGGTGAGGAGCGCCGGCCGAACCAGCGGGAGGGCGATGTTCCAGAGCAGTTTGAGCTCGCCGGCGCCGTCGATGCGGGCCGCGTCGAAGAGCTCCCGCGGAACCTGGAGGAAGTACTGCCTGAAGATGATCACGGCCGTCGAGTTGATCGCGAACGGAAGGATCATGCCGAGGTAGTTGTCCGCCAGACCGTAGTCACGGGCGATGAGCACGTACAGCGGGATCATCAGGAGCTGGAACGGAACGACCTGCACGAGCAGGGCGAGGGCGAAGGTCACCCCTCGGCCGCGCCACTGCAACTGGGCGAGGGCGTAGCCCACGAGCACCCCGAACACCACGGTGCAGAGGATCACGCCGCCGGCGAAGATTCCGGAGTTGACGAGGCCCTGCACCAGGCCGATGCGGCTGTTGATGGCCGCGTAGTTGTCGAGCGTGAGGTTGGCCGGGTTTGGGAAGGCGCCCCCCAGACTCGGGTCCGGAGAGGCCTGCAGCGAGCCGATGATCATGTAATAGAACGGGAACAGGAACACGAACGCGCCCAGCGCCAGGACGATTCCGCGGAGGATGTGCTGACCGCGATTCATGATTCATCACCTCCCGCGAGCTTGCGCTGGATGAAAGCGAGGATGAGGACGCCGATCACGAGAATCACTCCGATTGCGGCCGCCACGTCCGGCGAGCCCTGTTCGATGCCGCGCTGGTACATGAGCAGCACGGGGGAGGCGGAGGCGCCGTTGGGGCCGCCGCCACCGGTGAGCAGATACGGCTCCGTGAAGAGGTTGGCGCCGGTGACCGTCGCGAGCAGCAGCACCAGCACGGTGGCGGGACGTACGCCCGGGATGGTCACGGAGAAGAAGCTCCGCACCTTGCCGGCTCCGTCGGTCGCCGCGGCCTCGTAGAGCTCCTCGGAGACGTTCTGCAGTGCGGCGAGGTAGAGCAGGATGAAGAATCCGAGCTGTTTCCAGGTCACGAAGAGGGCGATCGTCGGCATCGCCCAGGTCGAGTTGATCAGCCAGGACGGCGACGGTGCGAGCGGCCCGAGCAGCTGGTTGATCAGTCCGCTCCCGCTGAAGAGGAACAACCACACGCCGACGACCGCGACGCTCGCGGTCACGTACGGCACGAAGTAGGACACCCGGAGGAAGGTGCGGAACCGCACGACCTTGTTGAGTGCCGTGGCGAGCACGAGCGAGAGCACCACCGTCAGGGGCACGTTGATCAGGAGGAAAATGCCCACGTTCCCGAACGACCGGATCACGGCGGGGTCGGTAAGGACCTCCTGGAAGTTCTCGAGGCCGACAAACTGCCGCTCGATCTGGGCGCCGGGTGCGGCGAAGAAGTAGTCGTGGAATGACATCCAGACCGCGAACACGAGCGGATACGCGAAGACGGCCAGGACGAAGATGAGGTACGGCGCGCTGAACAGGATCCCGATGGGGTTCTTCCCGAGGAGCGGGCGGCGCCTCCGGCGGGCGGGGGCCCCGCCGGCCGCGAGCGTGGATCTCCCGGCCGGCGGCGTGCTTGTTGCCACGGTTGACATGGCGGTGTTAATCCTTCGCGACCAGTGAGTCGATCTTCTCCGCGGCTCCCTCGAGCGCCGAGGAAATCTCGCCCTCACCGAAGATGACAGCCTTCGAGTACGCGTCGCGGAAGGCCTGCCAGGATGCGACAGAGTTGCTGACGCTCGGAACTTCGACCGTGCGCGAAGCCTGGTCGCCGAACTGCTCGTAGGTCGGGTTGGCCGCGAAGTAGTCGGCGTAGGTGGTGGTCAGGTCCTTGCGGAGCGGCATCTGCCCGGTCAGCTCGAGAAGCGCTCCATCCTGTGCCTCGCTGGTTGCGAACTTCAGAACGTCCCAGGCCGTGCCCTTGTTTTCGCAGGCGCTGAAGAGCCCGACGTTCTTGGCGTCGCTGAACGTGTAGGTCTCGTCAGCCGGCGTGCCGGTGCTGGTCGGAACGGGAACGGCTCCCCAGTTCACGGCATTCTTGTAGACCGAGACGGCCCACGGTCCGACGATCGACATGGCGGCCTGGCCGTCAGCGAACGAGTCGCCCTGGTACTGCTCCTTGCCGGCGAGTCCTTCGTCGTACATCGTCTTCCAGAACTCGGCGACCTTCTGGCCGTCCTCGGTGGCGAACGTGGACTTGCCGTCCTCGACGAGCAGCTTGCCGCCGGTCTCGGCCGCGTACAGCGGGTAGAAGTCGAACCAGCTCTGGAAGAACTCGCTCGTCGGCGCCGGGTGGATGGCGTTCTCGGCGGCGCCGCTCTTGACGATCGTGCGCGCGGTGGCGAGGAACTCGTCGTAGGTCGCGAGCGCCGGGTTCTCCGGGTCGAGGCCGGCCTTTGTGAAGAGATCCTTGTTGTAGAAGATCATCACCGGGTTGGACTTCCAGGGCATCTGGAAGTACTTTCCGTCGGCGTTCCGGTACTGCTCCGCCGTGTCGCCGCTGCGCTCCTCAATGTAGGAGACGCCGTCCTCGAAGGTGCCCAGGTCGACGAGACCGCCCTGCTTCTCGAACTGCGGGACCGCTACGGGAGCGGTGTTGAACACGAGGCAGGGGGCGTTGCCGGCGGTAATGGCGGCGCCGATGACTTCTTCGCTGCTCTTGCCCGCCGGGATCTCCTGGGCCTTGACCAACTCGCCCGGGTGATCGGCGTTCCACGCTTCGACCATTTGCTTGCCCCACGCGATCTCGGACTCGTTGTTCGAATACCAGATCGTGATGTCGCCGCGCGCGTCGGCGCCCGGAGCTGCCTTGTCGTCGCCGCCGCCGGCGCAGGCGCCCAGCGCGAGCACCATCGTGGCGGACACCGCCGTCGCGGCGAGGATCCGCCTTTTCTTCGTTGAACTCATCGTTCTCTCCATTTCGTGATCGCAGCGGCTCTGCTGCGGGCTCTCTCCTGGGCAGGTGAGTCTTCAGGTGGCCGATTTTCGCGTGTGGGCCGGGGCCGCGGCGGAACCGCGGATGATCAGCCGTGCGGCGGGCAGGTTCACGTCGTCGGCGGCGCCGGTCTCGATCAGGGCGAGCAGGGTGGTGGCGGCCGCCCGGCCCCACACCACGGGCGTCGCGCTGACCGTCGTGAGGGGCGGGTAGACGTAGCGCGAGAAGTCGATGTCATCAAAGCCGGTGATCGACAACTCGTCCGGTACGCGGATGCCCAGTTCGTGGGCGACTCCGAGCCCGGCGATGGCCATGGGGTCGTTGGCGTAGACAATGGCGGTCGGCGCATCCTCCTGGGTGAGGAGCCGGCGGGTCGCGTCGGAACCGGCTGCCACGGAGAAATCCGTCTCGATGGTCTGGCCGAGGGGGAGCCCGGCGGTGCGCAGCGCCGCTTCGAAGGCGTCGCGACGGCGGGTGCCGTGCAGCATGGTGGAGCTCCCGGCGATGTGGGCGATGCGGCGGTGTCCGAGCCGCGCGAGGTAGGCCACCGACTCGGCGATGCCCGGAGTGTCGTCGATCGACACGGCGGGGAACGGGCTTGGACCGTCCGGACGACCGAGGGTGACGGCCGGCAGGCCCAGTTCTGTGAGCAGGGGAATGCGCGGATCGTCGTGCCGGAGGTCGGTCAGGAAGACCCCGTCTACCCGGCCGTCGTCGACCAGCTGCCGGTAGCTTCGGATTTCCGCTTCTTCGCTCGGCACGACGCTGAGCACGAGGGCCCGGCCGCGATCGGAGAGGATGCTCTCGACGCCGGCGATGAACGACGGGAAGAAGGGGTCCGAGCCGAGGACCTCAGGGTTCCTGGCGACGACGAGGCCGAGCGCGAAGGATCGGCGGGTCGAGAGGGAGCGGGCGCGAAGGGACGGCTTCCAGCCGAGGTCTCCGGCTACGGCCAGGATTCGCGTCCGGGTCTCGGGGGAGACGCCCGGCCGATCGTTGAGGGCGAAGGACACCAGGCCCTTGCTCACGCCGGCCCGTTTCGCGACATCGGCGATGGTCACCTTCTGCGTATTCACGCGGCCTCCTCGCCGATTGCCATTCGGGCCGGTGCGGCCCCGGGCGACTGAACCGGTTTAGACAACCTATACCGGTTTAGTCCCGGCCGTCAACCGACGATGTCGATCTGCAGCGGCAGGGTACGTCGTCGTGGATGCGGCGCCGAGCTTGATGGCGCGGTGGCGCGGGCCTATGGTGACTGCACGATGGACTGGTTTGCTGCGGGCGACTACGAATTCGCGCGGCAGGTGCTGCAGCGCGGGGTAGCCGCCTGCTACCTGGTTGGCTTCGTCGGGGCAATCAACCAGTTCCCGGCGCTGCTGGGCGAGCACGGCCTGCTGCCGGTCCCGCGCTTCGTGGCGCGGATCCGCTTTCGGCAGTCACCGAGCGTGTTCCATTGGCGATATTCCGACCGGATGCTCCTGGCCGTCGCCTGGGCCGGAACGGCCGTGTCTGCGTCCCTGGTGGCCGGCCTGCCCCAGCTGGGGCCGCCCTGGCTGCCGATGCTGCTCTTCCTGCTGCTCTGGGCCGGATACCTCTCGATCGTCAACGTGGGGCAGACGTTCTACTCCTTCGGCTGGGAGAGCCTCCTGATCGAAGCCGGATTCGTCGTCGCCTTCCTCGGCTCCAACGAGGTCGCCCCGCCGGTGACGATCATCTTCTTCCTCCGCTGGCTCGTCTTCCGCCTGGAGTTCGGCGCCGGCCTGATCAAGATCCGCGGAGGTGCGGAGTGGCGCGACCTGACCGCCCTTTACTACCACCACGAAACCCAGCCGATGCCCAACCCGGTGAGCTGGTTCGTGCACCACCTGCCCAAATGGTTCCACCGCGGCGAGGTGCTCGGCAACCACTTCGTGCAGCTGGTCGTGCCGTTCTTCCTGTTCGCGCCGCAGCCGGTGGCGTCCGTCGCCGCGGCGATCGTCATCCTCAGCCAGCTCTGGCTCGTGCTCACCGGTAATTTCGCCTGGCTGAACTGGATCACGATCGTGCTTGCCTTCGCCGCCGTCGACGACAATGCATTCAGGTTCGTGTTCCGGTGGCTGCCGTCCGCCGGGGCCAGGCCGGACACGGCGATCTGGTTCGTCGTGGTGGTGCTGGCCGCGACCGTGTTCCTGCTCGCGCTCAGCTACCAGCCGGCCCGCAATCTGATCTCGCGGCGCCAGCTGATGAATGCCAGCTTCAACCGGTACCACCTGGTGAACGCCTACGGCGCGTTCGGCACGGTGACGAAGGACCGGTTCGAGGTGGTGGTGGAGGGCAGCGACGCCGAGGATCCCTTCGAGGAGTCCGCCTGGCGCGCGTACGAGTTCCGCGGGAAGCCGGGCGACCCGCGCCGGATGCCTCGTCAATTCGCGCCCTACCACCTGCGCCTCGACTGGCTGATGTGGTTCCTCGCCCTCGGCGCGCGGGACACGAGGTGGTTCGAGACGTTCATCGTGCGCCTGCTCGAGGGGGACGGCCCGACCCTTCGGATGCTCCGGGTCAACCCGTTCCCGCAGGCCCCGCCCCGCCGCCTCCGGGCCCGGGTCTTTCTCTACCGGTATACGACCCCGGCCGAACGGCGGGCGACGGGGGACTGGTGGGTGCGCACGGAGGTCGGCCTGCTGGTCGCCCCGGTCGGCCTGGCTGGTCACGCCCGTGCTTGACGTCAACATCGTCGGCTCCGGACCCAACGGCCTGGCCGCGGCGGTCGTGTTCGCCCGTGCCGGGCTGTCGGTGCGGGTCACCGAGCGGGCCGATACCCCGGGCGGCGGGCTGCGGACCGAGCAGCTGACCCTCCCCGGCTACCGGCACGACAGCTGCTCCGCGGTGCACCCGGCCGCGCTCGCCTCGCCGTTCTTCCGTGCGTTCGAACTGACCGCCCGGGTGCCGTTCGTGGTTCCCGACGTGTCCTACGCGCATCCGCTGGGCGGCGGGCGTGCCGCGATTGCGTACCGCGACCTCGACCGCACGGCCGAAGGCCTCGGGCGTGGCGGGCAGGCCTGGGCACGCCTGTTCCAGCCCCTGGTCACCCGGCTCGAGGGGATCGTTGCGTTCACCGGCAACCAGCTCCTGCGCTGGCCCGACGACCCCCTCGCCGTGCTCCGGTACGGGGCCGACGTTCTGGAGCTCGGCACGGCGCTCGGCCGGGCCCGGCTGCGCGGAGCGGATGCCGCGGCCCTCTTCGCCGGGGTGGCCGCCCACGTGGCGGGACGGCAGCCGTCCCTCGCGGCCGCGGGGGCCGGCCTCCTGCTCGCCGCGCACGCCCATGCGGGAGGGTGGGGCTACCCGCGGGGCGGCTCCCAGGCCATCGCCGACGCGCTGGTCGACGACCTCACGGCTCACGGAGGCAGCCTGCTCCTCGGGACGGAGGTGCACTCGATCGGCGAGCTCGAGCCCGCGCGCGTCACCATGCTCGACACCTCGCCCGCGTTCCTCGCGAGCTTCGCCAGCCGGTCCCTTCCGGTGCGCTACCGGCGCGCGCTCGAGGGCTACCGCTACGGCTCCGGGGTGGCCAAGGTCGACTTCGCCCTGTCCGGCCCGGTTCCCTGGGCGAACCCGGAGGTCGCCCTCGCCCCCACCGTGCACCTGGGCGGCAGCCGGGCGGAGGTGGCCGCGGCCGAACGGGAGGTGTCCCGCGGCCGGGTGGGGGAGTATCCGTTCGTGCTGGTGACCCAGCCGAGCGTGCTCGACGACTCGCGGGCGCCGGCCGGCCACCACGTGCTCTGGGCGTACACGCACGTGCCCCGGGGCTCGAACATCGACATGACGGATGCCGTCGTGCGCCGGATCGAGGGGTTCGCGCCGGGCTTCCGGGACACCATCCTGGCCTCGGCCTCGCTCACGGCCCAGGGGATGGCCGAGCACGACCCGAACTTCGTCGGCGGCGACATCCTGGGTGGGGAGGTGACCGTGCGGCAGCTGGTCAGGAGACCCGTCGTGTCGAGGCGGCCGTGGCAGACCCCGGTGCCGGGCCTCTACCTCTGTTCGGCCTCGACGCCGCCGGGCCCCGCGGTGCACGGGATGAACGGCTGGTACGCGGCGACGCTCGCCCTCCGCGACGAGTTCGGCATCACCGTGCCGCCGTCGCTGGCGCCCTGACCGCGGCCTGTCTGAGCTAGTCGTCGTCGGGAAGGTCGGTGCGCTCCAGGCCGCGCAGCTTATCGATGTCGCGGCGTTCACGTTTGGTCGGCCGGCCGGCCCCGCGGTCGCGCATGGGGACGAGCGCGACCTCCTCACGGGGCGGGGGAGGCGGGGTCTTGTCCACGTAGCATTCGGCCGCCACCGGGGCGCCGACGCGCTTGGAGACGATCCGGGCCACGACGAGCACCCGGTCGAAGCCGGCGCTGCGCACCCGCACCTCGTCGCCCACGCGCACGGCCTGGGCCGACTTGACCTTGTCACCGTTGACCCGAACGTGACCGGCCCGGCAGGCGGCCGTGGCCTGGGAACGGGTGCGGAACATCCGCACCGCCCAGGTCCAGCTGTCCACGCGCGCGGTGGTGACGGGGTCCATCCCTCGACTCTACGCGGGCGGGCTCAGCTTCCCCGGACGGCCACCCAGGCGATGAGCAGCATGGTCACGAGGAACCCGGTGAGGAAGTTGAGCCACAGGAAGAGCTTCCACCCGGCGTTGGCGGTCTCGGCCCGGTCGTCGGGGATCGACCGGTACGGCCAGGCGGCCAGGATGTAGGGCAGGGCGAGCACGGCGGCCAACGGTCCCGGCCAGCTGGTCGCCAGCATGAGCAGGCCGGCCAGGGCCCACCCGGTGATCGCGAGGCGCACCGTGCGGGCGGCGCCGAACGCGGTCGCGATCGACGCGATCCCGGCCTGCCGGTCGGGCGCGACATCCTGCACGGCGCCGAAGGCGTGGCTCGCCATGCCCCAGAGGAAGAACGCGGCCAGCAGCGCGAGCAGGGCGGGCGTGAAGACGGCCCCCGCGACGGCGAGGCCGTAGACGGCCGGGCTCACGAAGTGCGTGCTCGAGGTGATCGAGTCGAGCACCGGCCGCTCCTTGAAGCGCAGCCCGGGAATCGAGTAGGCGACGACCGCGAACAGGCTGAGGCCCAGGACGAGCCAGGCCGACGGATGCTCCGCGCCGGCGAGCAGGAGCATCAGGGCAAGCATCGGGGCCGCGGTCAGCACGCCGGCGGCCATCACCGTGCGGTGCAGCCCGGGGTCCAGCAACGCCCCCTCCGCGCCGCCCTTGCGCGGATTGCGCAGGTCGGACTCGTAATCGAAGACGTCATTGATGCCGTACATCAGGAGGTTGTAGGGCACGAGGAAGAAGACCGTGCCGACCACGAGCAGGGCGTCGACCCGGCCGGTGGTCACCACGTAGGCGGCGGCGAACGGGAAGGCGGTATTGATCCAGCTGAGCGGCCGGGACGACAGGAGCACCTGGCGCGCCTTCCAGCCCGCCGACGTGCGCGCCTCACTCATGTTCTCTCCCCAGCAGCGTCCACAGCGCGGGCAGCAGGAGCGCCGCCGCGACCGGATAGGCGAAATCCTCCAGCGGGGCCAGGCCCACCCGGAACCCGATCAGCAGCGCAGGATCGTATGCGACGAGCCCGACCGCGATCATGACGGTGTCGAAGACGGCGGTGAGCACCAGCAGGGCAGCGAGGGCGATCCCGACGGCGGCCACCCCGGTCCGGCCCGGGCGCCGCTGCCGCAGCGCGAACACGGCTACGGCGGCAGCGGCGGTCAGGAAGACGGCATCCAGCAGCAGGTAGCTCATTCGGTGCGCTCCCGGGTGCGCTCCCGGGTGCGGCCAGGCCGGGTGCGGGCAGGCCGGGTGCGCAGCAGCCGCGCGCCCTGGACCAGGTTCATGGTGAGGTAGCAGAGGAAGGCGAGGAAGAAGAGTTCCTCCACGGGGAGCTCCGGGGCCAGCTGCAGGCCCGTCATCAGGTTTGTTTCTCCGCGGTAGAAGATGCCCAAGCCGATGCCCAGAAGGTCCCAGGCGAGGAAGAAGAGCACGCCCGCGCCGAGAACCCAGGCGGCGCGGCGGGCATCCCGCCAGAAGAACAGGCGGAACCTCCGGTCCAGCACGACCATCGCGGCCAGGGATGCCACCAGGGTCAGCAGGTAGGCGGCGCTCACAACGGCTCCGGGAGCGGACCGGTCGACGTGTCTGAACGGATGCGTTTCAGCAGGATCTCGGCGCTGATCAAGCACATCGGCAGGCCGATGCCCGGGATGGTCGTGCCCCCGGCGTAATAGAGCCCGTCGACCCGGGCCGAGGCGTTGGAGCCGCGCAGGAAGGCGCTCTGCCGCAGGGTGTGCCCCGGCCCGAGCGCCCCGCCTCGCCAGGAGTTGAGGTCCTCGGCGAAGTCGCCCGGCCCGACGGTGCGCCGCACGACGATTCGCTCCATCAGGTCGGGGATGCCCGCCCACTCCGACAGCTGGCCGATCGCGGCATCCGCGATCGCCTCGATCGCGGCGTCACCGGCGCCGGCTATGCCGCCCCGCCCCAGCGACGGGTCGGCGGGGATCGGCACGAGCAGGAACAGGTTCGCCGTGCCGGACGGCGCCACCGTGGCGTCGGTCGCGCTGGGCATGCAGGCGTAGAAGGATGCCGGGGCCGGGACGCTCGGGTTCTTGCCGAAGATCCGGCCGAAGTTCTCCTTCCAGTCCGTGGTGAAGAACAGGGTGTGATGCTGGAGCTCGGGCAGCTCGCCCCGGACGCCGAGCATGACCAGCACCGCTCCGGGGCCGGAGACCCGGCGCCGCCACCACCGCTCCGGGTAGGTCCGCTGCTCCGCCGGTACCAGTTCGGTCTCCGTGTGATGGAGGTCGGCCGCCGAGACGACGACATCGCAGTCGAGCTCGACGGTGGTCCCGTCCGGGCCGAGGTAACTCACCCCGGCGACCGCGCTCGCCGGGGGTCGGGCGGCGCCGGTCCGGCGGGTCTTCCCGCGGCTTGTCGTCGGCGCCGCCGCGCGGATCCCGGTCACACGCGCCCCGGTGAGCACGCGAACACCCTCCGCCCGGGCGAGGTCGGCGATGCTGTCGATGACGCGGGTGAAGCCGCCCTGCGGGTAGAGCACGCCGTCGGCCAGGTCGAGGTAGCTCATCAGGTGGTACATCGACGGCGTGCGGCCCGGCGACGAGCCGAGGAAGACCGCCGGAAAACCGAGGATCTGCCGCAGCCGGGGATCACGGAAGTACCCCGCGGCGAACCGGTCGAGCGGCTGCAGCAGCAGCCGGGCCAGCCGGCCGAGGCGGCCGATGACCGCCCGGTCCAGGAACGGCCGGAAGGAGGCGAAGCTCGTGTAGAGGAAGCGCCCGACCGCCATCCGGTAGGTCTCCTCGGCCGAGTCGAGGTAGCGGTCGAGGGCGGCCCCAGCACCCGGCTCGATCCGCTCGAAGGTGCGCAGGTTCGCTTCACGGTCGGCCGCGATATCGACGGGCTCGGCCTGCGCCTCGAAGTAGACGCGGTAGCCGGGGTCGAGCCGGCTGAGGTCGAGCTGTTCGGCCGCGCTGGTTCCGAGCAGCCGGTAGAAGTGGTCGAAGACCTCGGGCATGAGGTACCACGACGGCCCGGTGTCGAACCGGAAACCGCCGGCGTCCCAGCTGCCCGCGCGGCCGCCGAGTTCCCCCCGGGCCTCGAGCAGGGTCACGTCGTGACCCTCCCGGGCGAGCAGGGCTGCGGTGGCCAGTCCGGCGATGCCGCCGCCGATGACGACGGTGCGGGTGCGCCTGGCGTGCCGCGTCAACGCTTCCACGTCCCGGAGCCGAGGGTCGCCGCGACGGCGATCACGAGTTTCTCGGCATCCGGAACCCGCACCCTGGCGCGCAGGAGCTGCCGGGCCGGAGTGGCCCGTAACCGGCTGGACAGGCGGGAGAAGAGGCGGTGGGCGAGGGTCACGGCGCGGCGGCTCCCGCCGGGCAGCATGGGCAGCACGTTCTCGGCGACGGCGAGGTCGGCGTCGATGTCGTCGAGGATCCGGTTCTTGTCGGCATCCGTCATGGCGGCGACGTCGACCCCGGGAAAGTAGTTGCGGCCCAGGGTGTCGCGGTCGCAGGCCAGGTCGCGGAGGAAGTTGACCTTCTGGAAGGCGGCGCCGAGGCGGCA
The DNA here is from genome assembly GCF_004403225.1 of Cryobacterium sp. Sr8. Classification (NCBI taxonomy): domain Bacteria; kingdom Bacillati; phylum Actinomycetota; class Actinomycetes; order Micrococcales; family Microbacteriaceae; genus Cryobacterium; species Cryobacterium sp. Sr8. Next base: position 46,605 of record NZ_SOHO01000041.1, read on the forward strand.
GGCGCCATCTTCGAGCAGCGCCAGCTCCGTGGTCGACGACCGGGATTCCTGCATGAAGCAGCGCAGGCACATGAGCCCGATGACCTCCGCGGAGCCGTAGATGTACTCGGCCACGCCCGCCTCGGTGAACGGGGAGGGATCCAGGTCTCGCCGCATCGACGCGAAGAACGGCGCCGTGAGTCGAAAGTCGATGCCGACCTGTCGTGCGGTGGTGGCGAAGGCGTGCACGACGAGGTTGGTGCTGTACCCGCCGTGGATCGCCCGCTCGGTCTCCCGCTCGAGGTCGTCGAGCTGTTCGCGCTGGGCGGCCAGGTCCAGCCCGGCTCCGGTCGCCGCGCCGTCGACGATCTCGTCGGCGATGCGCACCAGCGCGTAGACGGTCCGCACCTGGCTGCGCACGCTCGGGGCCAGCAGCCGGGTGGCCAGCCCGAAGGAGGTGGAGTACGCGTCGATCACGGTGGCCGAACTCGACCGAGCCGCCGCGTTGTACCGGTCGATGTCGGTCGGCTCCGCCCGGTTTCGGCGCGTCATCGGAACCTGTTGACGGCGGAGCCGGCGAGCGTGGTGAGCGTGCCGCGCAGTTGGGCTGGGATGAGGGGCGTGTCCAGTGACTCCACGGCCTTCGCCGCGTGGTCCCGGGCCAGGTCGCCCACCGCCTGCAGGGCTCCGCAGGCGCGGATGTGGTCCCTGACCACATCGGCTTCCGGCGCGCTCAGGTCGGCTTTGCCGATGTACGGCGCGATCGCCGGCCACGCCATCGTCGCGCCGGCATGGGCGATCAGGGCGGTCTGCTTGCCCTCGCGCAGGTCGGCGACGACGCTCTTGCCGGTCCTCGCCGGGTCGCCGAAGACGCCGAGGATGTCATCGGTGAGCTGGAACGCCACGCCCACCAGGCGTCCGAACCGCCCGAGCACATCGATGGCCGCGTCGGTCGCCCCGGACAGGACCGCCCCGGCCTGGAGCGGCGCCTCGAAGGAGTAGACGGCCGTCTTCTGCTCGAGTGTCGCGAGCACCTCGGCGACGCCGAGCGGCTGGGGCCTGGCTGCGTTCGTCACATCGGCGAGCTCCCCGGCGGCGGAGACGAAGACCGCGCGATCGAGCAGGTCGAGCAGTCTCATCCGCCGGCCGGCCTCGACGGGCAGCCGGGCCAGGATGCGGTGGGCCTCGCTGAGCGCGAGGTCCCCGGCGAGAATGGACGCCGTCACCGCCCAGGCGCCGGCCTGCCCGCTCTCGGCTCCGTGGGCGAGGGCGCGGTCGTTGAACCGGCCGGCGATGTTAGCGATGCCCCGCCGGGCCAGGTCGCGGTCGATCACGTCGTCGTGGATCAGGAAGGCCGTGTGCAGCAGTTCGAAGCTCACCGCGACGGGGGTGACGAGGGCGAGGTCCCGACCCCCGAATCCGGCGTACGCGGCCAGGACCATCGCCGGGCGCACCCGCTTGCCGCCCGTGCTGGCTTGCTCGAGGCAGTCCCAGAGAGCAACGTAATGGTCGCCGTAGTCGCTCGCGCGGAGCCGGGCGGCCGCGAAGTAGCGCTGGAGTTCCGTCTCGACGCCCGCTGTGGCGATCTCACGCACGGAAACGATCCAACTCCTTCACCTGCAGGACCAGCCAGGGGCTGAACGCCCACGGTGCGTCGCGCACGGCACCGCGCAGGGTGGTTGGATCCGCCCAGCGGTACTCCATCACCTCGCGCGGGTTCGGCTCGGGTTCGGCCGAGGTCGTGGCCACATAGACCGGGCAGAGTTCGTTTTCCACCGTGCCGAAGCTGTCGGTCGCCCGGTAGCGGAACAAGGGGAGGGCGACGGAGATGGCGCTGATATCCAGGCCGAGTTCGAAGCGCGCTCGCCGCGTGACCGCCGCCGTGAGCGGTTCGGCCGGCAGCGGATGCCCGCAGAAGGAGTTGGTCCACACGCCGGGCCAGGCCCTCTTGCCGAGCGCGCGCCGGGTCATCAGCACCTCGCCGAGGTCGTTGAAGACGTAGCAGGAGAAGGCCAGATGGAACGACGTGTCCGCGCCGTGGACGCTCTCCTTCGGCGCCGTGCCTATCTCACGCCCATCCTGGTCGAGCAGGATGACGTGTTCCACGAGTGTGTCTGCGGTCTGCACGGCCGTACTCCCTCTTCTGTCGGCCAAGATACCCGAAAAAGTACCTAACCAAGTTAGCGATAGGTCACGTTAGCATGGGGCCATGCCTGAACGAAAAGAACCGGAAGAGCCATCGGCATCATTTTGGTATCGGGCCGACGATGACGAGATCGTCCGCGCCATGCGCGTGCTCGAGTCCCTGCGCCGCTTTCGCGCCGCCGACAGCGCCATGCGTCACCGCACCCAGGCCGAGATGGACATGAACGAGACCGACCTCCTGGCCATCCGGCACCTGATCGCCGCGGAGGCACGGGGGAGCGCCGTCGGCCCGAAGGATCTCAGCGCGGTGCTGGGCATTTCGTCCGCCGCGACGGCGAAATTGCTGTCCCGGCTCGTCGAATCCGGCCACATCCGGCGGGAGCCTCACCCGAGCGATCGCCGGGCTCAGCTGCTCCACGCGACGCCTGGCGCGCACAGGGAGGTGCGCGCGACGCTCTCGGCGATGCACGGGCGGATGCTGGACGTCGCCGAGGGTCTCAGCGTCGCCCAGCAGAAGGCCGTCATCCATTTTCTGGACACGCTCAGCCTTGCCGTGTCCGCGGCCGTCGTCACCCCGCGGACTCCTGGCCGCGGGCCAGCGCCTACGCTGGAACGGTGACTTCTCCCGCCGCCGCGCACGTTCGCTCCCTCCTCGCCTCGTACCCCGACTTCCCGCAGCCGGGGATCATGTTCCGGGACCTCAACCCGGTTTTCGCCAACGCCGCGGCGTTTCGCAGCATCGTCGATGAACTCGTCGACGGCCATCACGGCCAATTCGACGCCGTCGCGGGGATCGAGGCGCGCGGCTTCCTGCTCGCGGCGGCCGTCGGTTACGCGGCGGATGTGGCCGTGCTGGCCGTCCGCAAGGGCGGCAAACTGCCCGGCACCGTCCTGACCGAGGAGTACGACCTCGAGTATGGTTCGGCCCGGCTGGAACTCGAGGTGGGCCAGCTGCCGGCCGGTTCCCGCGTGCTCGTGCTCGACGACGTCCTGGCCACGGGAGGCACCGTCGCGGCGACGTCGCGCCTGATCGAGCGCGCGGGGTACGTCCTGGCCGGCGTGGGCGTCGTGGTGGAGCTCACGGACCTGGCCGGCCGAAGCCGACTCGGCGATGCGAGCGTGCACGCAGTCGTCTCGATCTGACCTGCCCAGCGAGCCGAGCGTCCGGTGAGGCATGCTTGAAGCATGAGCGGCAGCGGCGACAACTGGGTCTACGCGCCCGACGGCGCCAGGTTCTGGGGCCGCTTCGGAGCCGCGGGCCTGTTGGTGCACCACCACGAGCTCGGGGTTCTGCTGCAGCACCGGGCCGTCTGGAGCCACTTCGGCGGCTCCTGGGGTCTCCCGGGCGGCGCGCGCCACGAACACGAAACCGCGTTGGAAGCCGCCATTCGCGAGGCGGAGGAAGAGGCCGGTGTCCCGGCCCACCTGCTGCGCGTGCGATTCACCTCGGTGCTCGACCTCGGCTTCTGGTCCTACACGACGGTCGTCGTGCGCGCGACGGCGCGCTTCGAACCGGTGATCAGCGACCAGGAGAGCATCGCGCTGCGCTGGGTTGCCGTCCCCGACGTCGACGAGCTGCCGCTGCATCCCGGTTTCGCCGAGAGCTGGCCGCGAATTCGGGCCCGGCTCGAGTAACGGGCAAGACAGGCGCCTCACCCCGGTGCCGGCTCTTCCCGCACGACATCCGCGGGCGACTTGTCCGGCCGCCAGCCTCGCCACGACGGTTGCCGCAGCCGCCCTGAGGACGTCCACTCGGCAAACTCGACCTCCCCGACCAGGACCGGCCGCACCCAGGTGGCGCCCCGTGCGTCGATCGGCGGCACGTCGGCGAACGGGCTCGTGCTGCGCTCGAGCGGGGCCAGGCGCTTCAGCGCATCGGCCAGGTCGCGATCCCGGAATCCGGTGCCCACGCGCCCCACGTAGGCCAGGGAGCCTTCGTGCGGGATGCCGAGGAGCAGCGCCCCGAAGGTGCCCCCGCGGTGACCGTTGCCGGGGCGCCAGCCGCCGATGACGACCTCCTGGCTGCGGTGGTGCTTGAGCTTGAGCCACGTCCTGGAGCGGCGGCCCGTGAGGTAGTCGCCGTCGCGTTCCTTGGCGATCACCCCCTCGAGGCCGAGGTCGCGGCTGCTCCGGAAGGCCGCGGCGAAGTCCCCGTCGAACGCGGGCGGCACCTGCACGGTCCCGGCGGAGGCCACCGTCTCCTCGAGTGCCCGCCGGCGCTGGGCGTACGGCTCCCTGGTGAGCGCCTCGCCGCCGCGCTCCAGCAGGTCGAAGGCCATGAAATGCACGGGCGTGCCCGCCCTGGCCGCGCGCACGTCCCTGGCCGCGCTCAGCCCCATCCGGGTCTGCAGGAGGCCGAAATCCGGACGACCGCGGCGATTGAGCGCGACGACCTCCCCGTCGAGCACCGCCGAGTCCGCCCTGACCGCATCGAGGAGCCCTTCGACGATCTCGGGGTACGCGGCCGTGACGTCGTTGCCGTTCCGGGTGAGAAGCCTCACGCTGCGCTCGGGGCCCTCCGTCGCCAGGTACGCGATTGCGCGGATCCCGTCCCACTTCATCTCGAACGACCACTCGTCCTCGTCGCGGAGGTCGCTCGGTGAGCCGAGGGCTGCGAGCATCGGGGAGTACGAGCGCCCGCGGGCGGCCAGGGTGACGCCGGTGGCGGTGGCGGTGGCGGTGGCGGTGGCGGTGGCGGTGGCGGTGGCGTCCACGGTCGCGGTCGCGGCTGCCTGGGCGCAGGCGCCGGCGGCCCGCCTGGGGGGCGTCGCGGCCTTCATCAGGTGGATCAGCCAGTTCTTGTCATCACCGTCCCGGCCGGTGCGGATGAGGGCGATCCGGCGCGGCTCGCCGAGCCCGCCCCCCGGCTCGCCCCGGAGCGTCGCGATGACCTCGTCGTCGCGCCACTTCTCCAGTTCGTACTCGCCGCGGTCCCAGATCGTGACCTCGCCGGCCCCGTATTCCCCGGCCGGAATGGTCCCTTCGAACGAGCCGTATTCCAGCGGGTGGTCTTCCGTATGCACGGCGAGGTGATTCCGGGCCGGGTCCGTCGGCACGCCCTTCGGCAGCGCCCAGGAGACGAGCACCCCGCCGCGTTCGAGCCGCAGGTCGTGGTGCAGCCGGCGCGCGTGGTGCTCCTGGATCACGAAGGACCGGCCGGAGGATGCCGCGGCGGGGGCCTCCGGAACAGGCTCGGGTGTCCTGGCCCGGTCGCGTTTGCCCCGGTAGGCCGCCAGCTTGTCGTCGTCCGGCGCCGCCGGCGCACCGAGCAACGACTCGAGCGGATCCCGGCGATGCTTCATCCGGGCGATGACCTGTTCGAGATCGAGCTGCTCGAGCTGCGGTGACGCCAGCTCGCGCCAGGTGCGGGGCGCGGCGACCATCGGGCGGAACATCCCCCGCAGCGAGTAAGGCGTGATCGTCGTCTTCGCCGCGCTGTTCTGGCTCCAGTCCACCAGCACCTTGCCTGCGCGGCGGGCGATCTTCATGTCGCTGACGATGAGGTCCGGGTGGTCGGCCTCCAGCGCCCTGGCCAGCTCGTGCGCCACCCGGGACACCTCGTCCGAGGTGTGGCTGAGGTCGAGCGCGGCGTAGAGATGGATGCCCTTGCTCCCGCTCGTCACCGGCATCGGGTCGAGGTTCATGTCGCGCAGGATGACTCGGGCCAGCCGGGCGACCTCGGCGCACTCGGCGAGAGTCGCACCTTCGCCCGGGTCGAGGTCCAGCACGAGTCGGTCGGGGTTCCTCGGCTGGCCACCCCGGCCGAACCGCCACTGCGGGACGTGGATTTCGAGCGCGGCCATCTGTGCCAGCCAGGTCAGCGTGGCCCGGTCATTGACCAGCGGATAATCCACGGCGCGGTCGGTGTGCAGGATGCGCCCGCGCTTGACCCAGTCGGGCGTGGCGGCCGGGAGGTTCTTCTCGAAGAACATCTGCCCCGGCTCGCCTGGCGTTCCTACGCCGTGCACCCAGCGCTTGCGAGTGGCGGGGCGGTTCCGTGCGTGGGAGATCAGCAGGTCGGCCACGGCGGCGTAGTAGCCGAGGACATCCGCCTTGGTGGTGCCGGTTTCGGGGTACAGCACCTTGGCGAGGTTGGTCAGTTTGATCCGCCGACTGCCGACGAGCACGACCTGCGTGGTCTCGGCCATGCCCTCAGCATGCCCTTCCGGGCCTGGTATAGCTAGCCCGATCGGGCCTTGCGGTGTGTACTGGATTCATGAGATCGATCTGGAAGGGTGCGATCACCTTCGGTCTGGTCAACGTGCCGGTCAAGGTCTACAGCGCCACGGAAGACCACGACATCGCGCTGCACCAGGTGCACGACACCGACGGCGGGCGCATCAAGTACCAGCGGCGCTGCGAAGTCTGCGGCCGCGTCGTGGACTATGCGCACATTGCGAAGGCATTCGATGACGGCGACAAGACGGTGATCCTGACCGAGGAAGACATCAAATCCCTGCCGGAGGAGAGGAGCCGCGACATCGACGTGGTCGAGTTCGTACCGACCGAGCAGCTCGACCCGATCATGTTCGAGCGAAGTTACTACCTCGAGCCGGACGGCAAATCCTCCAAGGCCTACGTGCTCCTCCGGCAAACGCTCGAAGCGACCGACCGCACGGCGATCGTGCACTTCGCGCTCCGGCAGAAGTCCCGCCTCGGCGCCCTGCGCGTGCGCGGCGACGTCCTGCTGCTGCAGTCACTGCTCTGGGGCGATGAGATCCGCCAGGCGAGCTTCCCGGCACTGGAGCAGAAGGTCACGATCTCCGGCAAGGAACTCGACATGGCAGCGGCGCTCGTCGACTCGTTCTCGTCCGACTTCACCCCCCAGGATTTCACCGACGACTACCAGAAGCACCTGCGCGTGCTGATCGACGCGAAACTCGCCCAGGGTGACGCGGTCGACACCGCCGCGACCTTCGGCGAGGAGCCCACGGGCGAGGAGGCCGGCGGGGGAGCGGTGCTCGACCTGATGGAGGCGCTCAAGCGCAGCGTCGAACGCAGCCGCGGACCCGGCAAGAAGGACGATGCCTCCGAGTCCCCGCACACAGGGAAGGGCACGCGCAGAGCGAAGTCATCGGCGTAGACGTCCGGCGTTCGCCCCGGCCCTGCGGACGATCACTAGACTCGGGAACTGTGACAGGGGCAACGGGAAACCAGGTGAGTACGAGGGTATGGACGGTACCCAATCTGCTGAGCATGCTGCGCCTGCTTCTCGTGCCCGTCTTCCTGGTGCTGCTCGTCGTCGGGGAAGACGCCTGGGCGCTCCTGGTGCTGGCGGTCGCCAGCCTCACGGACTTCCTCGATGGCCTCATCGCCCGGAGGTGGGGACTCATCACCCGCCTTGGCCAGCTCCTCGACCCGGCGGCGGATCGGCTGTACATCTTCGCGGCGCTCCTCGGCCTGGCCTGGCGGGAAGTGGTGCCCTGGTGGTTCGTCGTGCTCGTCGTCGGGCGGGATGTCTTCATGCTCGTCCTCGGCGTGATCCTCGCCAACTTCGGCTTCGGTCCGCTCCCGGTGCACCAGCTCGGCAAAGCCGCCACGTTCTGTCTCTTTTACGCCCTGCCGATGATCATGCTCGGCCAGGCCTTTCCGGACCTTGCCTGGTGGTCCCAACCGGTGGGCTGGGCCTTCGGTCTCTGGGGCGTTTTCCTCTACTGGTGGGCCGGCGTCATCTACGCCGTCGAAACCGCCCGGGTGATTCGGATCCCGCGTGCCGATCCGGCCTCGCGATCCGATACGCTGGATGTCTAGGAGGTCTACGGTGGGCGATTTCGATCAGAAGAACGAACCCGAGCGCAGGCCTGCGCCCGAAAACACCGACACAACGCTGACTTTCAGCCAGGAGTTCGCAGCGCACCTTGCCGCGATCGACGGTGACGTCACGGCCGAAGAGCAGGAAGCCATCGCGGCACTGCCGTCCGGATCGGCACTTCTCGTCGTTCGTCGGGGCCCCAATTCGGGGGCACGCTTCCTCCTCGACGCCGATCTCACGAGCGTCGGCCGGCACCCCAACGCCGACATCTTCCTCGATGACGTGACCGTGTCGCGCCGTCACGCAGAGTTCCTCCGCAGCGGCACGGTCTTCGAGGTGAAAGACCTCGGCTCGCTCAACGGGACCTACTTCGATGGCACGCGGATCGAATCAGCACGCCTGACCGATGGCTCAGAGGTGCAGGTCGGCAAGTTCCGTCTCACGTTCTACGCCTCGCGGCTCGACCTCGCGCACCTGGCGAGCGAATAGTGCCCGCGACCGCCGCCCGGGCCAGAAACCCGGGTGCAGCGCCGCTATTGAGCATTGGCCAGGTCCTGGCTCGGTTGACGCCTGAATTCGGCGACCTGACGCCCTCGAAGCTGCGGTTCCTCGAGGAACAGGGCCTCGTGTCTCCGGCTCGCACCGAATCCGGCTACCGCAAGTTCTGCGCCGGCGACCTCGATCGACTGCGCCTCATTCTCTCCATGCAGCGCGACTACTACCTGCCGTTGAAGGTCATCCGGAGCTACCTCGACGACCTCGATGCCGGGCTCTCGCCGACGTTACCCGGCGGCGCCGTGCCCGGCCCGACGATGCTGAGCGCGATGCGCCGGTTCCAGCGCGACGAATTGGTGCGCGAAGCCGGGGCATCCGCCGCGCTCATGCACGACGCCGTGTCGGCGTCGATCATCATCCCGGCCGACTACTACAGCGAAGACGCGCTGCAGGTGCTGCGGGCGCTCGTCGAGTTACAGCGAAGCGGCATCGAACCTCGTCACCTGCGCGGCTTCCGGGGCGCCGCCGAACGCGAGCTCGGCCTGATCGAAAGCGCCCTTGTGCCGCTGTCCCGCCGCAAGGATCCCTCCAGCCGCGCCAAGGCGGCCGACACGGCCGTCGAGATCGCCGGCCAGCTGGAGATCATCCGCAGCAGCCTGATTCGCTCCGCACTGGGCCGACTGACGAAGTAGGCCGTACACTGGAAGACGGCGAGAGTGGAGAGCGTTTCCGCCCCGGCGCCGACCCTGACTTCGACACGCCCCGCCCCTTCGGGCGGATGGGCGGTCCGGCTCGATAACGTGGACACAGCGATCCGAATATCGCAGACAAAAACCCTCGAGAGGCGATCGAATGAGTGAACTCAATCCCCGTGATGACGCCTCACGCTACGGTCTTGGACTTCTCTTCACCGACGGAATGCCCGAACTCGACGAGAACTCGGGCTACCGAGGCGCCGTCGCCGCTCGCGCCGCCGGTATCAGCTACCGCCAGCTCGACTACTGGGCTCGCACCGAACTGGTCGAACCCACCGTGCGCGGGGCCGCAGGATCCGGGTCGCAGCGCCTCTACGGATTCCGCGACATCCTGGTCCTCAAGCTCGTGAAGCGCCTCCTCGACACCGGTATCTCGCTCCAGCAGATCCGCACCGCCGTCAACCAGCTTCGCGAATCCGGTGTGAGCGACCTGGCCCAGACCACCCTCATGAGCGACGGAGCCAGCGTGTACCTGTGCACCTCCAACGACGAGGTCATCGACCTCGTCAGCCGGGGTCAGGGCGTGTTCGGCATCGCCGTCGGCAAGGTGCTGCGCGAGGTCGAGAGCAGCCTGGTCGAACTGGACACCCAGACCGTCGACCCCACCGACGAACTCGCCCAGCGCCGCAGCACCCGCAAGATCTCCTGACCGCCCCCAGTCGCCCCGCGCCCCTGACCGTCGAGTTTGGCGGTTCCGGTCGAGCTTGCCTGGCACGCCCGTCAAGCTCGACCGCAAGGGTCAAGCTCGACCGCAAGCGTCAAGCTCGGCGAGAACTAGGTCGCGGGCTGTTCGGCGTATTCGCCGATGCGGGCGGTGCGCAGCACTCGTTCGAGCAGCTGATCGAAGTAGCCGGCCATCTCCTGCGCGCTTTCACCCGGCCAGATGTGCAGCGGCTTCGCTGCGCCCTGGGCCTGCTGCAGCGAGGTGCGCTCCGGCAGCTGGGGGCTGAGCACGAGCGGGCCGAACATGTCGCGCAGTTCCTTGATCCGGAACTGGTGCTCCATGGACGCCGTGCGGGCACGGTTGACGATGATGCCCAGCGGCTGGAGGCGCGGGCTCAGACCGCGGCGGATCTCTTCGATTGCGCGCAGGGCGCGGTCGGCGGCGGCCACGGAGAACAGGCCGGGCTCGGTGACGACGGCGACGCGGTCACTGGCGGCCCAGGCCGTGCGGGTGAGGGCGTTGAGTGACGGGGCGCAGTCGATGAGCACGAGGTCGTACTCCTTTTCGACGGTCGACAACGCTTCTTCGAGCTTCCAGATATCGCGGATGCTGGGGTGCGGGCCGTCGAAGTTGATCGCCGAGGGACTGCCGATCATGACGTCGATCGTGCCCTGGCGGCCGCGCGTCCACCCGCTCGGGGCGATCGCGGCGCGCACGGTCTTCTCCTTGGGGGAGGCCAGCACGTCGGCGACGTTGAGGTGCCCGGCGACCTGGATGTCCATCCCGGTCGACACATCCGACTGGGGATCGAGATCCACGACGAGGGTGCGCACACCGCGGGCGAAGGCAGCAGAAGCCAGACCAAGGGTCACCGTGGTCTTTCCTACGCCTCCCTTGAGGGAGCTGACGCTGAGTACATGCACAATCGACAACGTTACCTTCACTAGTCTTAGAGAACCTAACCGTCAGCTGTGTGCCGCGCCACGCTCGAAAGGTCTGAATGTTCTCCAAAATCCTCGTTGCCAACCGTGGAGAGATCGCGATTCGCGCGTTCCGAGCGGCCTATGAACTCGGTGCCAAGACGGTGGCCGTGTACCCCTATGAGGACCGGAGCTCCCTGCACCGCCTGAAGGCCGATGAGGCGTACCAGATCGGCGAGCCCGGACACCCGGTGCGCGCGTACCTGGACGTGAGCGAGATCATCCGGGTGGCGAAGGAGAGCGGCGCCGACGCCATTTACCCCGGTTACGGTTTCCTTTCCGAGAACCCTGAACTGGCCGAGGCCGCCGCGGAGGCCGGGATCACGTTCATCGGCCCGGGCAAGAGCGTTCTGGAAATGGCCGGCAACAAGGTCACGGCCAAGGACTACGCGATCGCCGCCGGCGTGCCGGTGCTGCAGTCCACGCGTCCGTCCCTGGACGTGGACGAACTGATCGGCCAGGCGGCCGAGATCGGCTTTCCTTTGTTCGCGAAGGCCGTCGCCGGCGGCGGCGGGCGCGGGATGCGCCGGGTCGACTCCGCCAAGGACCTGCGGGGCTCCCTCGAGGAGGCGATGCGCGAGGCCAAGAGCGCGTTCGGCGACGCCACCATGTTCCTCGAGCAGGCGGTGCTCCGCCCCCGGCACATCGAGGTGCAGATCCTCGCGGACTCCACCGGTGAGACCGTGCACCTGTTCGAACGCGACTGCTCGGTGCAGCGCCGTCACCAGAAGGTGATCGAGATCGCGCCGGCGCCGAACCTCTCCGATGAGATCCGCGAGCGCCTCTACAAGGACGCCATCGCGTTCGCCAAATCGATCGGATACGTCAACGCCGGCACCGTCGAGTTCCTGCTGGACACCGTGGGGGAGCGCGCGGGCAAGCACGTGTTCATCGAGATGAACCCGCGGATCCAGGTCGAGCACACGGTCACCGAGGAGGTCACCGATGTGGACCTCGTTCAGTCGCAGATGCGGATCGCGGCCGGGCAGACCCTCGCCGAACTGGGCCTGACCCAGGACAAGATCCAGATGCGCGGGGTCGCCCTGCAGTGCCGGATCACGACCGAGGACCCCAATGCGGGTTTCCGCCCGGACACGGGAAAGATCACCACGTACCGGTCCCCGGGCGGTGCCGGCATCCGGATGGACGGCGGAACGATCAACCCCGGCGCCCAGATCAGCCCCCACTTCGACTCGATGCTCTCCAAGCTCACCTGCCGCGGCCGCGACTACGCCTCGGCCGTCACCCGCTCCAGGCGGGCGCTGGCGGAGTTCCGCATCCGCGGGGTCTCGACGAACATCCCGTTCCTGCAGGCCGTGCTCGACGACCCGGACTTCGCCGCCGGTGACCTGAGCACGTCCTTCATCGATGAGCGCCCGCACCTGCTGCGCGGCCGCCCGTCGAAGGACCGCGGCACGAAGATCATCAACTGGCTCGCCGACGTGACCGTCAACCAGCCCAACGGCGCCCCCACCACCGCCGTGCACCCGGCCGAGAAGCTGCCGCCGATCGATCTGACCCTTCCGGCTCCGGCAGGGTCGCGCCAGCGGCTGCTCGAACTCGGCCCGAAGGGGTTCGCGACCGCCCTGCGCGCGCAGACCGCCCTCGCGGTCACCGACACGACCTTCCGTGACGCGCACCAGTCCCTGCTCGCCACCCGGGTGCGCACGCGGGACCTGGTCGCCGCGGCGCCCTACGTGGCCCGGATGACCCCCGAGCTGCTCTCGGTCGAGGCCTGGGGCGGCGCGACCTACGACGTCGCCCTCCGGTTCCTCGGCGAAGACCCGTGGGAGCGCCTGGCGGCCCTGCGTGAGGCGCTGCCGAACATCAACATCCAGATGCTTCTCCGCGGCCGCAACACGGTGGGATACACGCCGTACCCGACCGAGGTGACGGATGCGTTCGTGCGCGAAGCGTCCGACACCGGAGTGGACATCTTCCGCATCTTCGACGCGTTGAACGACGTGAACCAGATGCGCCCGGCCATCGACGCGGTCCTGGCCACGGGCACCAGCCTGGCCGAGGTCGCCGTCTGCTACACCGGCGACCTGCTCGACCCCGCCGAGAACCTCTACACGCTGGACTACTACCTGCGCCTGGCCGAGCAGATCGTGGACTCCGGTGCGCATGTCCTGGCGATCAAGGACATGGCCGGGCTGCTGCGCCCCGCGGCGGCGGAAAAGCTCGTCACCGCGTTCCGGGACCGGTTCGACCTGCCGGTGCACGTGCACACCCACGACACCCCCGGCGGCCAGCTGGCCACGCTCCTCGCGGCATCCCGCGCCGGAGCGGACGCCGTCGACGTGGCCAGCGCCCCGTTGGCCGGCACGACCAGCCAGCCCTCCGCATCGTCCCTCGTCGCAGCGCTGGCGCACACGGAACGCGATACCGGCCTGTCGCTGCAGAACGTCTGCGACCTGGAGCCGTACTGGGAGGCCGTGCGGCACGTCTACCGGCCGTTCGAGTCCGGTCTGGCCTCGCCGACCGGGCGCGTGTACAAGCACGAGATCCCCGGCGGCCAGCTGTCCAACCTGCGCACCCAGGCGGTCGCGCTCGGCCTGGCCGACCACTTCGAACTGATCGAGGACATGTACGCCGCGGCGAACACCATCCTCGGCCGGGTGCCCAAGGTCACCCCGTCGTCCAAGGTCGTCGGCGACCTCGCGCTGTACCTCGCCGCGGTGCGCGCCGACCCGGCCGACTTCGAGCAGAACCCGGACAAGTACGACGTGCCCGACTCGGTCATCGGGTTCATGGCCGGCGAGCTGGGCGACCTGCCCGGCGGTTGGCCCGAGCCCTTCCGCAGCAAGGTGCTCGCCGGCAAGACCATCCGGATCGGGGTCACCGAGATCACCGCCGAGGAACGCGCCGCCCTGGCCGGTGACAGCCGCACCCGCCAGGCCATGCTCAACCAGCTGCTCTTCCCCGCGCCGACGCGCCAGTTCGAGCAGAGCCGTGAACTGTACGGCGACCTGTCCGTCATCGACACCGTCGACTACCTCTACGGGCTCAAGCAGGGCCACGAACACGTGATCGAGCTCGAGAAGGGCGTGCGCCTGTACGCCGGGCTCGAGGCCATCGGCGACGCGGACGACAAGGGCATGCGCACGGTCATGACCATCCTGAACGGGCAGCTCCGCCCGGTGTTCGTGCGCGACCGCAGCATCACGGTCGAGACGAAGGTGGCCGAGAAGGCGGATGCCAACCAGCCCGGCCAGGTTGCCGCCCCGTTCTCCGGCGTGGTCACCCTGCAGGTCGAAGAAGGCGCCCCGGTCAAGGCCGGCCAGAGCGTGGCATCCATCGAAGCCATGAAGATGGAGGCGGCGATCACCAGCCCCATCGACGGCTTCGTGGAGCGGGTGGCGATTCCCAGGACCCAGCAGGTCGATGCGGGCGATCTGCTCGTGGTGGTGCGCCCACGGTAGGATAGGTCCTCGATCCACCGACGAGGAGACTGGACTGTTGCCAGACACACGCAGGGACGACGAGAACGTCGGTCGGCGGCCCACGGCCAAGACGGGCGCCGACCCGGTCGCTCCGCCGACTGATGAGTATCACAGCGAGCTTCTGCCGCACACGGTCGAGAACCGGGCTTCGGCTCTCCCGGAGAGCCTGAGCATCCCGCTCGGCGTCGCGGACGCGCCGCGGCGGTCCGTGACGCGCACGGCGGCCCCTGCCCGGACGGGCAGGGACGCTGCGGCCGCCCGGGCCCCGCAGGCCGGCACCCGCAGCATCGAAATCAGCGTTCCGGTCACCCGGGGCGACGGTGCGGCCGAGGACCCGTCGGCCGGCCGCTCCGAGGTCCGCGGCGCCGGAGTCCCGGAGTCGGCGAACATGCTGACCTCCGACCGCCTGCTGGCGGTCAATCGCCAGACCAGGCGCCCGCCGCGCGGCGGCTTCAACCGGCTGGTCTACGACGCCACGCTGCACCTGGTGAACCTCGGCGACTCGGCCCGCGTGATCGCGCACGACGAAATGACCGAACGCATCCGCAAGGAGTTCGAGGGCGGCACGCGCTTCGTGCCGATCCTCACCCGCAAGGGCGGCGTCGGCAAGACCACAGTGACCACGCTGCTCGGGATGGCGCTGGCCGACGCGCGCGAAGACCGCATCATCGCCGTAGACGCGAACCCCGACCGCGGAACGCTCTCTGAGCGGGTCAGCAAACAGACCAGGTCGACGGTGCGCGACGTCGTGACCAGGGCCGCGTCGATCGGCAACTTCACGGATTTCTCCGCCCTCGTCTCCCGGGACGAGACCAGGCTCGACATCCTGGCGTCCGACACCGATCCGCTCCTCTCCGAGGCATTCGACGAAGACGACTACAACGTCGTCGCAGACCTCGCCGCCCGCTATTACTCGATGGTGCTCACCGACTGTGGCACCGGAATCGTGCATTCGGTCATGCGCGCCACCCTGCAGCGAGCGGACTCGGTCGTGATCGTCTCCGGCGGAAGCGTCGACGAGGCGCGGCTGGCCTCTGAGACCCTCACCTGGCTCGAAGCGAACGGCTACGGCGGACTCGTGCGGAACGCGATCGTCGCCCTGAACACCGCGACCCAGGGAACCAACCTGGTCAAACTGGAAGAGATCGAGTCGCACTTCCGGTCACGAGTGCGGGAAATCGTGCGTATCCCGTACGACCCGCAGCTGGCGGCCGGCAGCGTCGTTTCCTTCAAGGACCTGCGGCCGATCACGCAGCTGGCGGCGCGAACCCTCGCGGCGCTGGTCGTCGAGGGCCTGCCGGCCGACCGCAGCCGGTAACCCTGCCTCCGACCGAGACCTCGCCCCGATCATTGGAAGTTCCCTGTGCCTGAGCGCCAGATTCGTCTCCTGGGAGACCCGGTCCTCAAGACCGTCTCCGACCCGATAGTCATCGTCGACGACCGGGTCCGCGCCCTCGTCACCGACCTGCTCGACAATGTCCGGCTGCCGGGTCGAGCCGGGGTGGCGGCCTCGCAGATCGGGGTGAACCTGCGCGCGTTCAGCTACAACATTGACGGGGACATCGGCTATATTCTCAACCCGGCGATCGTCGAGCTGTCCGGCGAGCCGGAGCTGGTCGACGAAGGCTGCCTGTCCGTGCCCGGCCTCTGGTACCCGACGAAGCGGTATCCGTTCGCCCGCGTCGTCGGCACGGACCTCGAAGGTGACACGGTCGAGCTGTCGGGCACGGGAGTCATGGCGCAGGCGCTGCAGCACGAGACCGATCACCTCGACGGCCTGCTCTACCTCGACCGCCTGGACAAGGAGAACCGTCGCGCAGCGATGAAGGAAGTCCGCGCGTCCACCTGGTTCTAATCCAACAGGCCCGACCCCTTCTGAGGTCGAGCTTGTCGGGAACCGGGCCTGTCGGGACCCCGCTGATCAGTCCCTGATCGAGAAGCCCTCGGTGACCGGGGCGCCCTCGTAGAGGCCCTCGATCGTGTCCGCGAAGTCCTTGAGGATGAGGTCGCGCTTGATGCTGAGCTTCGGCGTGAGGTAGCCGTTGGCCTCGAGGAGTTCCGTCGGCAGCACGACGAACTTCCGGATCGATTCGGCCCGCGACACGTGCTCGTTGGCGTGATCGACGGCGCGCTGCACTTCGGCGAGTACCGCCTTGTTCACGGAGGCCTCGGCCAGGGACATCCCGGCGTCTTCCTTGTTGTTGTTGAGCCACACCGGGAGCATGTCCGGGTCGAGGGTGATCAGGGCGGCGATGAAGGGCTTGCGGTCGCCGACCACGACGACCTGCCCGATCAGCGAGTTCGCCCGGATCGGGTCTTCGAGCGCCGCCGGGGCGACGTTCTTGCCGCCGGCCGTGACGATGAGTTCCTTCTTCCGCCCGGTGATGGTGAGGAAGCCCTCCTCGTCGAAGGACCCGATGTCGCCGGTCTTGAGCCAGCCGTCCTCGAACGTCGCGCGTGTGGCGTCCGGGTTCTTCCAGTACTCCTTGAAGACGTTGACGCCCTTGACCTGGATTTCGCCGTCGTCCAGGGCTCGCACGGAGACGCCGGGCAGGGCCGGGCCCACGGTACCGATCTTGGACTTGGTGGCCAGGTTGACGGTGGCCGGAGCGGTCGTCTCGGTGAGGCCATAGCCCTCGAGGATGACGATGCCCAGGCTGTGGAAGAAGTGGCCGAGGTGCGCGCCGAGCGGCGCCGATCCGGACACCGCGTACTTGACGTTGCCGCCCATGACGGCGCGGAGCTTGCTGTAGACGAGCCGGTCGAAGAGGGCGAACTTGATCTTCATCATCAGGGGGATCGCCTGGCCGGACTGGAGGGCCTGCGAGTGTGCGACGGCCACTTCGGCGGCCGCGCGGAAGATCTTGCCCTTTCCGCCGGCTTCGGCCTTCTGCTCGGCCGAGTTGTAGACCTTCTCGAACACGCGAGGCACGGCGAGCAGGAAGGTGGGCTTGAAGCTGCCGAGCGCCGGGAGGAGCTGTTTGGTGTCGGGCTGGTGGCCAACGCGCACGCCCGCGTGAACGCAGAGCACCGAGATGAATCGCGCGAACACGTGTGCGGTGGTGATGAAGAGGAGGGTGGATGCACCCTTTTCGTCGGTGAGGACTTCCTTGAGCGCGACCGCGGAGTTGCGGCAGGTCTCGACGAAGTTGGAGTGCGTCAGCACGCAGCCCTTGGGTCGGCCGGTGGACCCAGAGGTGTAGATCAGGGTGGCGATGTCGCTTCCGACGGCGAGGCCGCGTCGGCGTTCGATCTCAGCGTCCGGGACAGCCGTTCCGCTCGCGGCGAGCTTGTCGAGGTCGCCGAGGCCGATCTGCCAGACGGTTGTGATGGTCGGCAGTTCCGGGTGGATCTCGTCGAAGCGCGCGAAGTGGTCCGCGGTTTCGAGGATGAGTGCCTGTGCGTCCGAGTCGCCGAGGATCCACTGGATCTGGGTGGGAGAGCTGGTTTCATAGACCGGGACGAGCACGGCCCCGGCGAACCAGGCGGCGAAGTCGACGAGCGTCCACTCGTACCGGGTCTTGCACATCAGGCCGATCTTGTCACCGGGCTCGATGCCCGCCGCGACGAAACCCTTGGCGAGGGCGACAACCTGGGCGTGGAATTCGATGGTGCTGACCGGAAGCCATTCGCCGTTCACGGGCAGCGAGAACAGAACCATGTTCGGCGTCGCCTTCAGGCGATCGACGAGCAGGTCCGTCACATTGGCTGCCGGATCGGCAGGAACAATGGCGGGAACGTCAAACTGTCTCACGGCGACTCCTTTGGGCCGGATGGGCGGGTGTTTCGCCCGGCGGGATGCTGATTTACTACACTCTATGGGGTACTGCCGCGTCTGCTCCGGATGCGGCGGTGCTCGTTTCCGTAACGCTCGCCGACGAAAGGTGCCCTCGTGCATGCCATTGGGATCGACATTGGCGGCACCAAGATCGCCGGCGCACTCGTCGACGAGGCGGGCACCATCATCCGCTCCGACCGGAGGCCGACGTCCGCCGGCGATCCGGCCGAAATCGAAGATGCCGTCGTGGCGATGATCAGGAACCTCGCCGAGGGTGAGGATGTCATCGCCGCCGGGGTCGCCGCTGCCGGGTTCATCGACGCGAGCCAGTCGACCGTCTACTACGCGCCGAACATCAACTGGCGCAACGAGCCCCTCCGCGAGAAGCTCGAAGCCCGGCTTGACCTGCCGATCATCATCGAGAACGATGCCAACGCGGCCGGCTGGGCCGAGTTCTGTTTCGGCGCCGGCCGCAATTACAGCGACATGGTCACCCTCACCATCGGCACGGGTGTCGGCGGCGCCATCGTCTCCCGCAACCAGTTGTTCCGCGGTGGCTTCGGCGTGGGCGCCGAGCTCGGTCACCTTCGACTCATCCCCGGCGGCCTGCCCTGCGGCTGTGGGGCCCACGGCTGCATCGAGCAATATGGTTCCGGCCGGGCCCTGCTGCGCATCGCCAATGAATTCGCGGATGCCGGGGGAATCGGCCTGGGCCTCGCCGCGGCCAGGGCGCGCGCGGGAACACTCACCGGCGTCGACGTGAGCGCGCTGATCCAGGCCGGCGACGGCGGGGCGCTGGCCGCGCTGCGACAGGTCGGCAGCGCGCTCGGCCAGGCCTGCGCGAGCCTGGCCGCGGTGCTGGACCCGCAGGTGTTCGTCTTCGGCGGGGGAGTGGCCGTCGCGGGCGAGCTTCTGCTCGAACCGATCCGCGCGGCCTACCTCGAACACCTGCCCGCTCGGGGCTACCACCCCGAGGCGGAGTTCACCACCGCCCAGCTGGTCAACGACGCGGGTGTGGTCGGCGCAGCCGACCTCGCGCGCAAGCACGTCATCGAGCAGTAGGCTTTCCAGCTCAGGGAGGAAACGAACAATGTTCTATTGGATCATGAAGAACATTGTGGTCGGTCCGATCCTTCTCGGCCTGTTCCGGCCGTGGATCGTCGGACTCGACAAGATCCCGAAGGAGGGCGGCGTCATCCTCGCCAGCAATCACCTCTCCTTCATCGACTCGGTCTTCCTGCCCCTCATCGTGCCGAGGAGGGTCGTGTTCCTGGCCAAGAGCGAATACTTCACCGGCAAGGGGCTCAGGGGCTGGGCGACGCGCACGTTCTTCAAGGCAACCGGCCAGCTTCCGATCGACAGGTCGGGCGGCAAGGCCTCCGAGGACTCCCTGAACACCGGGCTTCGCGTGCTCCGCTCGGGCGGCGTGCTCGGCATCTATCCCGAGGGCACCCGCAGCCCCGACGCGAAAATGTACCGGGGCCGCACGGGCGTGGCCCGCATGGTCCTCGAGGCGGGCGTCCCGGTGATCCCCGTCGCCATGATCGACACCGAGAAGGCGATGCCCACCGGCACCCGGATCCCCAAGGTGCGGCGCATCGGCATCATCATTGGCGACCCGCTCGATTTCAGCCGCTTCGAGGGGATGGAGGGTGACCGGTTCGTGCTGCGATCGATCACCGACGAGCTCATGTACGAGCTGCGCACGCTCAGCGACCAGGAGTACGTGGACGTCTACGCGACCAGCGTCAAAGAAAAGCGAGCAAACCTTTCGCGGTAAGCTTCCATAATCGGTTTCAGCGCTGATCCGACCTCCCCTCCTGACCCACGGCCCGCGAATTCATGCGCGCCACCAAGAGAAACTGGAATCGTCCCGTGGTAGACCCCACCGAACCCGTCGTCGTCGCAGATAAATCAGTGATCGCGGGCCTGGACTATTGGCGCACGCTTCCGATCAAGCAGCAGCCGACCTGGCCCGACGCCGAGGCCGTGGCCGCGGCATCCGCCGAACTGGCAACCCAACCGCCGCTCGTCTTCGCCGGCGAGGTCGACATCCTGCGCGACCGGCTGGCCCAGGCCGCCCGCGGTCAGGCCTTCCTGTTGCAGGGCGGCGACTGCGCCGAGACCTTCAGCGGCGCCACCGCCGAGCAGATCCGCAACCGGGTTAAGACCGTGCTGCAGATGGCCGTCGTGCTCACCTACGGCGCCTCCATGCCCGTCGTGAAGATGGGGCGGATGGCCGGACAATTCGCCAAGCCCCGCTCGAGCGACTTCGAGACGCGCGGCGACGTGACGCTGCCGGCCTACCGCGGCGACATCGTCAACGGCTACGACTTCACCCCGGAGTCCCGCGAGGCCGACCCGGCGCGCCTGGTGAAGGGGTACCACACGGCCGCCTCGACCCTGAACCTCATCCGTGCGTTCACCCAGGGTGGATTCGCCGACCTCCGCCAGGTGCACAGCTGGAACCAGGGCTTCGCGGCGAACCCGGCGAACCAGCGTTACGAGAAGCTGGCCAAGGAGATCGACCGGGCGATCAAGTTCATGATCGCCTGCGGCGCCGACTTCGAGGCGCTGCGGCGCACGGAGTTCTACACCAGCCACGAGGGCCTGCTGATGGACTACGAGCGGCCGATGACGCGCATCGACTCGCGGACTGGAACGCCGTACAACACCTCGGCGCACTTCGTCTGGATCGGGGAGCGCACCCGCGACCTCGACAGCGCCCACGTCGACTTCCTCTCCCGCGTGCGCAACCCGATCGGCGTCAAGCTCGGCCCGACGACCTCGATCGACGACATGATGCGCCTGATCGACGTCCTCGACCCCAATCGCGAGCCGGGCCGCCTGACCTTCATCACCCGGATGGGCGCCGGCAAGATCCGGGATGCCCTGCCGCCGCTGCTCGAGGCGGTCAAGGCCAGCGACGCGAACCCGCTCTGGGTCACCGACCCGATGCACGGCAACGGCGTGACCACGCCGACCGGCTACAAGACGCGCCGTTTCGACGACGTCGTCGACGAGGTCAAGGGCTTCTTCGAGGCTCACCGCGCGGTGGGAACGCACCCGGGTGGCATCCACGTGGAGCTGACCGGCGACGACGTCACCGAGTGCATGGGTGGGTCGGAGCACATCGACGAGGCCGCCCTGGCCACCCGCTACGAGTCGCTCTGCGACCCGCGCCTGAACCACATGCAGTCCCTGGAACTCGCGTTCCTCGTGGCCGAGGAGCTCGCCGTCCGCTAGCACCCCGTCTCGGTGCCGAGAGTCGCCGTTCCTACCCAGAGTCGCCATTGGAACGGCGATTCTCGGCAGGAACGGCGACTCTCGCTGCGTGCGGGGGTGCGTGCGGGGCTGCGGCGGGGTGCGTGCGGGGCGCGGTTTCTGCGCTTGTCCTCCACAGGCCCGGGCCGCGGGAAGTTATGCACAAGGGCCGGTCAGGGGTGGTTTCGGTCGGTAGGAATGTCGGTGGTTCGCCGTACCGTGGGGGTATGGAAACCTTCACAGCACCACCCGGTCGGGCAGTCCCGGCCGGCCCGAACCCGGGCGCGGACCCGGGAATGAACCCGGGCGCTGGCCCGGGTGTCGCCCCCGACCAGGGTCCGCCGTTGACACCGGCGGCGGTCCACCTGGAGGAACTCGGCGCGCTCATCGATGAGGTCACCGCCATCGACAAGGCGATGGCGGTGCAGGCCGCGGCGCGGGTGGTCGCGATCGACGCGGCGCGGGTCTGCAGCGAGCGGGAGCTCGGCGGGAGTGCGTTCAGTCCGGCGTTGACCCGCCGGTCGCTGGTGGCCGAGCTGGCCTGCGCGTTGCGGATCCCGGAGTCGACCGCTTCGGGCCTGCTGGAGAGCAGCAGCAGCCTGGTCCACGACCTGCCCGACACCCTGGCGGCCCTGGCCGCGGGGCGGATCGGCTACCGGCAGGCGATCATCCTCGTCAACGAAACCGCGGGACTTCCGGAGGCGGCGGCCCGGCAGCTGGAGCAGGAGGCGTTGCCGTCGGCCGGCCGGTTGACGGCGTCGCAGTTCGAGAGGAAGACCAGGAAGCTGCGGGAGCGGATCGATCCGGAGTCGATCACGGCCCAGCATGTGCGGAGCGTGGCCGACCGGGCGATACGGTTCGACCCGGCCCGCGACGGGATGGGCTGGCTCAGCGCCTACCTGCCGGCGTCGGACGCCCTCGGCATCTACGGCCAGGTGACCGACCGGGCGATCGCCCTGCGGGGGCCGGACGAGCCGCGCACGCTCACCCAGCTGCGCGCGGACGTGCTCCGCGACCTGCTCCTCCAGGCCGGCTGCACGGAGGCCGGCTGCACGGAGACGGCCGGGGCTGCCGGCAGCCTGAGCGGGCTGCGGCCGAACCTGATCGTGACGGTCCCGATGCTCACCCTCCTCGGTGTCACCGAGGAGCCGGGCAACCTCGACGGGTACGGGCCGATCGATCCGGACACGGCCAGGGCGTTGGCGGCGAAGTGTCCGAGCGCGGTGCGGATCCTGACCCACCCGGAGACCGGCGCGGTGCTCTCGGTCGGCCGGGACCGGTACACGATCCCCGCCTCGCTCCGCACGATGCTTCAGGTGCGTGACGGAACCTGCCGGCACCCCGGGTGCAGCCGGGCGGCCAGCCGCTCGGACATCGACCACGGCCTCGACTGGGCATTCGGCGGACGAACCGACCACAACAACCTCGCCCACCTCTGCCCCGCCAGCCACGCCCTCAAACACGAGGCCGGCTGGAAGGTCAGCCAGGCCGCCGATGGCACCGGCACCCTCACCTGGACCACCCCGACCGGCCACACCTACGTGACCGAATCGGAGACCATCATCGGCACCGCCATCAGCGCCGAACTCCGGCAGAAGGCCACGCGAGCCGACGAAGGAGCGAGCCGCGAAGGGTGAGTCGGCAGGATCGAGTGGGATGGAGCGGGCCCGAACTCGGCAAGCAGGCCTAGCGCGCCGGAGCTCGTGGGCAGGACAGGGCCGGACAGAGCGGGACGCAGCTAGCCCGCAAGGGGATTCGTCGCTGTGAGGAAGATCGTGCTGCCCTTGGGTGCGCTGGTTCCGACACCCGGCTTCACTGACTCGACCTTGACGAACGGAGCGATTGCATCCGCGGTGGGATTGTAGTCGAGCTTGAAGCCGAGGTCGGTGAGGATCTTCTTGCCCTCGCTCCACGGCTTGCCGATGACGTTCGGCACCTCGACCGGCTCCGGGCCGCGCGACGTGGTGAGCACGAGCACGTCGCCCACCCTGACGGGTCCGCTCTTGGCTGCGGAAATCTTGATCACGGCGTCCTTGGCGATCGTGTCGCTGTATCGCTGCTCTCCGGTCTCCGCGCCCAGCCCCTTGGCCTTGAGGATGGCGGTGGCATCGGGAACGGACTTGCCTGTGACATCGGGGATGGGGCCCAGGGAGACAACGAGGTTCACCGCGAGACCCTCGAAGTACGGGCCGCCCTTGGAGACGTCGCCTCCGTCGCTCTCGCGGCTGGCCGCGACGACCGTGCCCTGCTCGAGTGAGCTGTTGAAGACCTCGTCCGTGCTGCCCACCAGCGCCGCGAGGTCGGTGATCGCGGTCTCCGCCTCGTCCTGGCTCAGGCCGGCCAGGGCTGGGAGTGTGATCGGCTGGCGGCCCTTCGAGACGAGGACCGTCACGGCGCTGCCCTTGGCCAGACGTGCGCCGGCGCCGGGATTGGTGCTCGAGACGAGTCCCGCGGCAATCTCATTGTTGTACTCCTCGCCCGGCTTCGCGGTGAAGCCCAGCTCGGTCAACGCCGAGGCCGCCTTCTCCGGCGTCAGCGACGTGAGTTTCGGGACGGCGATCTGTGAGCCGGGACCGGAGCCGAAGTACCAGCCGGTTCCCCCGGCCAGGGCCGCGAGCAAAACGACGAGCGTGAACAGCCAGAAGCCTCGGCGCTTGCGCTTGTCGGCCTTCGTGGCCAGCATCGCGCTGCTGCTCGGCAAGGCGGTCGCCACAGCGGCGAGGGGCTGCGGTCCCAGGATCTGCGTGTCCGCGGTGGCCGAGGCGTCGCCGAAGCCACCCGGGAACATCATGGTGGGCGCCATGCCGGTGCCCGCGGATGCGGGGCGGACCAGCTTTTCCACCTCGAGCAGCTGGTCGAGCATGACGCGCGCGTCCCTCGGCCGCTGCTCAGGGTCGCGGGCCGTCGCCCAGAGCACGAGTTCGTCGAGTTCGCGGGGGACCGAGGGCACCTTGGCACTCGGCATGGGCACGGTGTCGTTCGCGTGCTGGTACGCGATCTGCATCGGGGCTTCGCCCACGTACGGCTGCTCGCCCGTGAGCATCTCGTAGGTCATGATGCCCAGCGCGTAGATGTCGCTGCGGGCGTCGGCGATTCCGCGGGTGACGAGTTCGGGGGAGAGGTAGGCGATGGTGCCGAGCAGGGCCTGCCCGGTCGCGGTGTTGTTGTTCGCGGCGCGGGCGAGTCCGAAGTCGCCGATCTTGATCCGGCCGTCGTCGGCGAGGAGTACGTTCTCCGGCTTGAGGTCGCGGTGCACGATCCCGGCCTTGTGCGCCGCGGCCAGGCCGCCGAGCACGGCCTCCAGGATGTCCATGGTCTGCTCCGGCGTGAGCCGCCCGTAATCCTTGATCAGGTCGCGCAGGGTAATGCCGGGGAGGTACTCCATGACCAGGTAGGCCATGTCGGCATCCTGCCCCTGGTCGTAGACGTTGACCACGTTGGGGTGCGCGAGGCGGGCGGCGGAACGCGCCTCCTGCACGAAGCGTGCCTTGAAGCTGTTGTCGTCGGCGAGGTGGCCGTGCATGATCTTGATGGCCACACGCCGTTCGAGACGGAGGTCCGTCGCGAGGTATACCGTCGCCATGCCGCCGCGCGCGATCCGCGAGCGCACCTGATAGCGGCCATCGATCAGACGGCCGATCATCGGATCGGTTGGGCTATCACTCACCCGTCGAGTCTAGGGAACGCGGCCGCCAGAACCCCGATAAAACACCGTGAGCCGGGTGTTTGGGGGGCACGTCAGACCCTGGCGACAGGTCAGTCGAGCTCGGCGACCCAGAGGCGCGCGGAGACTTCCCACTTGGCGTAGTGGTTCGGGTAGGCCGAGACCTGCACGGCCTGGGCGGCCTGGGTGACCGTCAAGGACTCCCACCCGGAAATATCGAGCAGCCCGCGGGTCACGCCGCGGTTGGGGTTGTCGGTACCGCCGAAGAAGGCGCGGCTGGCGCGCACCGGATCGAGCACCTGCGCGGCCGTTCCCCAGCCGGCGCTGGGCCGCTGCTGGAAGAGCCCGAGCGAGTCGCGGTCGCCGTGCTGCACGTTGCGCAGCCCCGACTCCTGGGCGGCGGCGGCCAGCGCGATCACGAGGCCGCGGTCGCTGACGCCGGCCCTGCGGCCGACCGCGACGATGATCTCGGCGTTCACGCGCATCTCGGCCGTCAACCGGGTGATGGTGGGGATCTTCAGGACCTGCCCGGGGTAGATGATGCTGGACCAGCCAAGGCCGTTGGCGTCGAGGATGGCCTGCACCGGCACCCGGGCGGTGGCGGCGACGGTGCTGATCGTGTCGCCGCGGGCGATCGTGTAGCTGGACGGCGCAGGACCGGGGGCCGCCGCCGCCGGCCGGGCGGCGGTGGTCGGCACGGGCACGGGCGCCGGGGCCGGAGTCGTCGCGGCCGCGGCGGAGCTCGCAGCGGGGGCACCGTGGGGCAGCACGATCGCCTGGCCGGGGAAGATGATGCTCGCTCGGCCCAGGCCGTTCGCGCTGAGTACAGCGGCGGTCGACAGGCCGTGGGCGGCCGCGATGCCGCTGATCGTGTCACCGACCTTCACCTTGTAGCGCGTGATCTCCGCTGCAACGGGCTTCTTGGCGGGGACGGCGGTCGGGGCAGCTGCGTGGGTGGTCAGGGTGAGTTTCTGGCCGGGAAAGATCATCGACGACCAGCCGAGGCCGTTCAGCGCGAGCACGGATGCCGTCGACAGGCCGAACCGCCCGCCGATGCTGCTGACGGTGTCGCCTTCGACCACGACGTACTGGGCGGGGACGGCCTTGGCCGGTGCGCTGGCAGCGACGGCGCCCGGGCTCGGCGCCGGGACGGCGGCCGGGAGGGTGCTCTTGACCTTCGGCGGTTTCTTCACGATCGTCGCGGCATCGGCCGGCGACGCGAGATTCAGCGTCATCGCGATCGTGCTGATGATCACGATCGGGATGCTCGCGAACAGGCCGCGGGAACGGCAGGCCGCCAGGAAGCCGGGCCGGCGGGGCGTGTCGCCCGGCGCGGCATCCCCTGCGGGGATACTCTGCGACTCAGCCGACATGGCACTCCCGTTCCTGTGTTGCGTATGCCCCCAACGCTGGCATAGATAGGTATCAGAGTCAATCAACGTGACGGGTGTGGTTTGAGTAAACTCGTGGGATTTCATTCGCGCGGATGTTTGTCGCTCCCGGTGTTTCATGGCAGGCTTGATCCGTGACCGACTCGATTTCAGAGCAGCAGTGGCTGACCATTCCCGACCTCGTCAACCTGCTCGGTCAGAGCCAGAGCCGCGTGCGGCAGTTGATTGACGACAAGCAACTGCTGGCGGTGCGCCGCGACGGCAAGCTGCAGGTTCCCGCTCTCTTCATCCGGGACGGTGCGCCCGTGCCCGAACTCCGCGGCACGCTGATCGTGCTCTCCGATGACGGCTTCACCGACGAGCAGGCAATGGAGTGGCTGCTCGAGGTTGACGACAGCCTCAGCGCCGAGCCCATCGTCGCGCTGCGAGCCGGTCGTAAGGCCGAGGTGCGACGGGTCGCCCAGGCACTCGCCTAGCGTCCCCGAGCGACAGCCTTTCCCGCAGGGCGGGGCGGCAGTACACTTCCGTCATGTCGGCTCAGGCGGACGCCTACGGTGAGGCGCTGGAACGAGCGAAGGCGCACGCCATGGACTGGCTCAGTTCGGTCCCCGAGCGCCCGGTCGGTCCCCGGATCGGCGTCGGCGAGCTGGCGGCACGGCTGTCGATGGCCCTGCAGGACCAGCCCATGGACCCGGCCGACGTCATCGATGAACTTGCGGCGGTCGCCGAGCCCGGTCTGATGGCCATGCCGTCCGGCCGTTTCTTCGGCTGGGTGATCGGCGGAACCCTGCCGGCAGCCATGGCCGCCGACTGGCTGGTGAGCGCGTGGGACCAGAACGCGGCCTTGCGGTTCGCGACACCGGCGACCGCCGCCTTCGAGGAAGCCGCCGGCGCCTGGCTGATCGAGCTCCTGGGCCTGCCCTACGACGCGGACGTGGGCTTCACAACGGGAGCCACGATGTCGAACTTCGTCGGCCTCGCGTCCGGCCGGCAGTACCTTCTGCGCCGGGCCGGGTGGGACCTCGACGCCCAGGGACTGTTCGGTGCGCCGCGCATCACGGTCTATGTCGGCCGGGAGCGTCACGAGGTCATCGACCTTGTACTCCGCTACCTGGGCCTGGGCGCGCCCGTCGAAATCGCGGTGGACGAGCAGGGCCGACTGCGCGCGGACGCGCTGGCCGAGGCGATGGACCGCCGAACCGGCCCGGCCATCGTCTGTCTGCAGGCCGGCAACGTGCATTCCGGATCGTTCGACCCGATCGGTCAGGCCACGGCCATCGCCCACGGGCACGACGCCTGGGTGCACGTCGATGGCGCCTTCGGACTCTGGGCGGCCGCGAGCCCGCTCTACCGCGAGCACCTGTCCGGACTGGAGACCGCGGACTCCTGGGCGACGGACGCGCACAAGACCCTCAACGTGCCTTACGACTGCGGCCTTGCGATCGTCTCCCGGCCTGCCGTTGTGCGCTCGGTCTTCGGGGTCCGCACGGCCTACCTGGTCGCGGACGAGAACGGCCCGGGCGATCCGTTCGAGAAGGTCCCTGAGCTGTCCCGCCGTGCGCGCGGGATCCCGGTCTGGGCGGCCCTGCGTTCGCTCGGCCGGTCCGGAACGGTGGCGCTGGTGGAGCGGCTCGCGGAGCACGCCCGGGCGCTGGCGGCCGGCATGGCCCGGATACCGGGAGCCGAAGTTCTCAACGACGTCGTCTTCACCCAGGTCTGCGTGAGTTTCGGCGACGACGACAGAACCCGCCGGGTGACGGAGCGGCTGCTGGCGGAGGGAACCACCTGGATGTCCGGGTCCCGCTGGCACGACCGGGATGTGCTGCGGATCTCGGTGAGCAACTGGTCCACGGATGCCGCCGACGTCGAGCTGTGCCTCGCGGCAGTCGAGCGCGCAGCGAGTGCCGTGCCCCGGTAGGGCCGCTCGGTCGCATCAGCACGCGCCCAGGCCTGGTGGGCGCTCGGACCTGGTGGACGCTAGAACGCGCGGCGCGTGACCCTCTCAACCAGGGAGCGGAGCTGCTCCCTGGCGTCCTCACCGATCGGCGAATCCTCCAACGCCAGCACGGCCTCCGCCACGTTGGCTTCGATCAGGGCCTCGACCCGGTCGACGGCTCCGCTGGCCAGGATCACGCGCTGCAGGGCGGCGATCCGCGCTTCGTCGAGGGTGGGGTCACCGAGCTGCTCGTCCAGGTCGTGGCGCGTCGCGTCGGAGAGCCCCTGGCGCGCGAGCGCCACGAGAACGGTGCGCTTGCCCTCGCGGAGGTCGTCGCCACTGGGCTTGCCGGTGACGGCGGAGTCGCCGAACACGCCCAGCAGGTCGTCCCGGAGCTGATAGGCGATTCCGAGCGGCAGGCCGAAGGCCCGGAGCGTATCGAGCTGGGCCGGGCTCGCACCCGCCAGGGCCGCACCGATGACGAGCGGCGCCTGCACACTGTACTTCGCGGACTTGTAGACGATGACGCGCAGGGCCCGGTCCAGCAGCTCGGCCTCCGGCTGGGTCAGCCAGGCGCGTTCCTCGAGGATGTCGAGGTACTGGCCGGCGGTGACCTCGGTGCGCATCCGGTTGAACTCGGCGCGGGCGAGGCGGGCGGCAGTCTGGTCGGGGGCGGCGTCGAGGCCCTCGTCCAGGAGCTCGTCGCTCCAGCCGAGCAGCAGATCCCCGAGCAGGATCCCGGCGGCGCGACCGAACTCGCTCCGGCTTCCGGCCCAGGCGTTCTCGCCGTGCATGCCCTCGAACAGCTTGTGCGCGGATGCCGAGCCCCGGCGGGTGTCCGAATTGTCGATGATGTCGTCGTGGACGAGCGCCGCGGCATGGAAGATCTCGAGCGCGGCGGCCGCGGAAATGATGGGGGAGAGGTCCTGGGCACTCGACCCGGCGCCCTGCCAGCCGGAGTAGCAGAAGAGCGCCCTGAAACGCTTGCCACCGCTGAGAAACTGCCGTGAGAAAGCGACCAGGGGAGTGAGATCAGGGCTGATGGCGGCGACAATTGGAACACGCGTGCTGAGGAATTCGTCGATGCGGACCTGAACCTGTTCGACAAGACGATTGCTATCAGCCACGTGCCTAGCCTAGCCATCCCAGCTGGACTAGAATCAGTACCTAACCCGCTCGATCCCGAAATTGGAGGGGAATGAGATGCCGCTTTCTGAGCAAGAGCAGCGACTCCTCGAAGAGATGGAGCGCAGCCTCTATCACAATGACGTTGACTTCGTGTCAACGGCAGGGGTGACGCGGCTTCGACCCGACTACCGGTCGGTTGTAGTGGGTGTCCTCCTCGCGGTCGCCGGGATCGGCGCACTCATCGCCGGCGTGGCCCTGCAGCAACTGTGGCTCGGGGTGCTCGGATTCATCATCATGTTCGCTGGCGTCCTGCTTGCCATCACACCGGGGAAGGGCGTCCGCGGCAGTACCGGCGGAGCATCCGCCGGTCGCCCGGGATCCGGACCGCGTCAGCGCGCCGGTGCCAACCAGGGATTCATGGACCGCCTGAACGAACGCTGGGACCGCCGCCAGGACGACCAGCGCTGAAGCACGCGAGCTGAGTCGCGCGCGCTGAACCAGCCTCGCTCCCGGGTCCTCCACCGTCCCTCCACAAACGTGGCGGCAACCGCCGCACCGATCCCATCACAGGGCCGATCCACTGATCGGCCCTTTTTTCTTGCCCGAAAACGGGCTTCGGCTCCCGAAAACCGCCCCGACGGTCCCTGGACGCGCAAAATCCCTCCACCTGCCCCTGCCCCGCGGACTGGGGGGCTTTCGGGGTAAATCGGATCAGAAATCGTGCATTTCTGCCTAGATGTGGTGGATAGTGGAGTAAAGTGGAGCCATACTCGGAACACGGCCGGTCGAGAAAGGGGGGATGCATGTTTCTCGGAACGTATGCCCCCAAACTCGACGACAAAGGCCGCATCATCCTGCCGGCGAAGTTCCGGGACGAACTCTCCACCGGCATCGTGATGACGCGGGGCCAGGAGAACTGCCTGTACGTCTTCAGCTCCCGTGAGTTCGAGGACCTGCACGAGAAGATCCGCCAGGCGCCCATCACGAGCAAGCAGGGCCGCGACTTCCTCCGCGTCTTCCTCTCCGGCGCCAGCGCCGAGACGCCGGACAAGCAGAACCGGGTGACCATCCCCGCAAACCTCCGCGCCTACGCGGGACTCGACCGCGAGCTCACCGTCATCGGTGCCGGCAGCCGAGTCGAAATCTGGGACAGCGAGGCCTGGGAGACCTACCTCGCCGAACAAGAGACCTCATTCGCCAACACGACGGAGGAGGTGATTCCGGGACTCTTCTAGCCCCTGGCGCCTGACTCCCAGCCGTTCATGCCTGACACACTTCCCCGGTGCCAGGAAAGAATGGATGGGGATCAGGCACCAGGAACCAGGACCCGGCAAGAACTATGGCCATCAACGACATCCACACCCCAGTCCTGCTCGAGCGCTGCATCGAGCTGCTCGCGCCCGCGCTGCAGAAGCCCGGCGCCGTGCTCGTCGACGCCACCCTCGGCATGGGCGGCCACGCCGAAGCGCTGCTCCAGCGTTTTCCCGGGCTGATCCTCGTCGGGCTCGACCGCGACCTCGACGCCCTCGCGATCGCCGAGGAGCGGCTGAAGCCCTTCCGCGGCCGCGTGCACCTCGTGCACACCGTCTACGACGGCATCCTGGACGCACTCGAAGGCCTCGGCATCGACGAGGTGGACGGCATCCTGTTCGACCTCGGCGTCTCCTCGCTCCAGATCGACCGGGTCGAACGCGGCTTCTCCTATTCAAAGGATGCGCCGCTCGATATGCGCATGGACAGCACCTCCGACCTCACCGCCCAGCGCATCATCGCCGAGTACAGCGAGGCGGAGCTGCGACGCATCTTCCAGGAATACGGCGAAGAGAAGCTGTCGGCCCGCTACGCGAAGGCCATCGTCGACGCCCGTGAAAAGACCCCCTTCGAGCGCTCGGGCCAGCTGGTCGACGTCATCACCGCGGTCACCCCGGTCGCCGTGCAGCGCATGGGCCACCCGGCCAAGCGGGTCTTCCAGGCGCTCCGCATCGAAGTCAACCAGGAACTCGCCGTTCTCGAACGCGCCATCCCGGCCGCCCTTGAAGCCGTCACGGTCGGCGGCCGCATCGTCGTCATGGCCTACCAGTCGCTCGAGGACCGGATCGTGAAAAAGGTGTTCGCCAAGGCGTCCAGTTCGAGCGCGCCGGCCGGGCTGCCGGTCGAGCTGCCGGAACACAAGCCGGTCTTCACACTGCTGATCCGAGGCTCCGAACAAGCCACCGATGAAGAAAAGGCGCTGAACCCGCGCGCAACATCCGTGCGGCTCCGTGCCGCCGAACGACTGAGGAGGGTCGAATGAGCGACAATCTCGCCCGTGTGTTCCGGCCGAACGGCCCGGACTCGTGGGCCCAGGCCCTCCCGGCGGCGCGCAGCCACATCGAGGCCGTCGCGCCGCGCGCCGAGCGTCGGGCCCGGCCCCGGATCGTCTACGCCCTGACCGCGGGCGCCGGCATGGCCGCGATCGTGATCACCCAGCTCCTGCTCAGTGTGGGAATCTCCCAGGGCGCCTACGAGATCTCGACCCTCCAGGCGAGCCAGGTCGAGCTCGGACGAACCGCCGAAAGCCTGAGCGAGGACCTCGTCAAGGTGTCATCGCCGCAGAACCTGGCCGCGAACGCTGCGGCCCTCGGCATGGTCAGCAACTCCACCCCCGCCTACCTTCGACTGTCGGACGGGGCCGTGCTCGGCGCACCCGTCTCGGCCACCGGCACGCCCGCCGACGTCCGGAGCGGCGCGTCCGGCCTCGTACCGAACGCTCTCCTCGCCGGCGTCCCCCTCGTGACGGACCTGCCTCCGGCCGGGGCCCAGGGCACCGGCATCGGCCCCGCGGGCACCCACGGCCGCTCGGCGGACGCGCGGGCAGCTCACGCTCCCGCTCCCGCCGCTCCCGCCACTCCGCCCAGCGGACTTCCGTCCCCGTCTACTCGCTGAGTCAACGCGCTAACGCGGCCCCGGCCGCAGTGAGGATGTGACGATGCCGCTGAACACCGGGGCTCGCCAGACCATCTCGGGCCGGCGTCGCATGGCCGTCACCGTCGTCGTGCTCTTCGCGGTCGTCGGCGTCTTCGTTGTGCGGCTCATCGACATCCAGGTGGTGCGGGCCGACACCCTCAGCGCCGACTCGCTCGGCAACCGCTCCGTCGAACAGACCGTCTACGGCTCCCGCGGCGACATCCTCTCCTCCGACGGCGACGTGCTCGCCGGCACCGTCATGCGCTACGACATCACGATCTCCCCCCGGAACGCGGGGGAGTTCACCCGCACAACGGACGCCGGGACCGTCACGGTCACCGTCGCTCAGGCCGCAGCCGAGATCGGGGCCGTGACCGGGCAGACCGGGGATGAGATCCTCGGGATCATCTCCGAGGCCCTGGCCGGCGACAAGGACTCCGACTTCGCCTACGTGGACAGGAAGGTCGACGTCGAGGTGTTCCGCGAGGTCGGCGAGCTCGACATCCCCTGGATCTACTTCAAGAAGAACCCGAGCCGGGTGTACCCGAACGGCGCCGTCGCCGGGAACGTGGTCGGTTTCGTCTCCTCTGACGGTGAAGCCCAGGCGGGCCTCGAGGTCGGAGAGAACTCCTGCCTTGCGAGCACCAACGGCGTGGAGACGTACGAGAAGGGCGCCGACGGGGTGCGCATCCCGGGCAGCACTGTCACCGCGGAGCAGGTCGTCGACGGCGGGGACGTCGTCACCACCATCGACAGGGACCTGCAGTGGTTCGTCCAGCAGGTGCTCGCCGAGCAGGCGCAGGCGACCGGCGCCGCCTGGGGCACGGTCGTCGTGCAGGAGGTCAAGACCGGCAGGCTCCTTGCCGTGGCCGACTACCCGAGTGTCGACCCCAACAACGTGAGCGGCACGAAAAACCCGAAGAACCGCGGCTCGCGGGCCTTCACCGACTCCTTCGAACCGGGGTCGACGTTCAAGACGCTCACCTCGGCATCCGTTCTCGACTCCGGCAAGGCCACGATCAAGACGCACGTCGTCGCGCCGTACCGATACCGGCCCGGCAACGGCGCCAACGTGAACGACAGCCACCGGCACGAGGATGAGAAACTCACCCTGACCGGCGTGATGATCGAGTCGTCGAACACCGGGATGTCGAAGTTCGGGGAGCTCCTCAGCGATCAGGAGCGCTATGACTATATGAAGAAGTTCGGGGTCGGCAGCCCGACCGAAACCGGCTTCCCCCGTGAAGACTCCGGCATCCTGCACCCGTACCAGAAATGGGACCCCCAAACCGCGTACGCGACGATGTTCGGCCAGGGCCTGACCACGACGGCGCTCCAGGTCGCGAGCATGTACCAGACCATCGCCAACGACGGCGTGAGGATGCCCGTGACGCTGGTCGAGGGATGCCGACAGGCCGACGACAGCGTGCGGGACAAGCCCAGCTCGACCGGGAGGCAGGTCATCTCCGCCGCCGCCGCCCACGACACCTCGGACGTGCTCGAGATGGTTTACGCGAATAGTTGGGTGGCTTCCAAGTGGGAGATTCCCGGCTATCGGGTGGCCGCGAAAACCGGCACGGCCCAGATGCCGAACGGCAAGGGCGGCTACTCCAGGGGCTACCTGGTTTCGGTCTCCGGCTTCGCCCCGGCGGATGCGCCGCAGTTCGTCGTGTCGGTGAGCCTCGCGGATCCTGTTAAAATGAATACGTCTGCCGCCTCGGCTCCGATCTTCCAGAAGGTCATGAGCCAGGCGTTGAAGCAGTACCGGGCAGTCCCGTCGGGCACTCCAGCACCCGAACTCCCTGCCAATTGGTAAGAAAGTGAGCCCCGTGACCGAACTGTCGCCCTCGGCGCTCCGTCCTCAGCATCCCATCTCCCGCTCCCTGTCCGGCCTGGTCGACGACTTCGGGCTCGAGCTGCGCGGTGACATCGACGGACTCGAAGTCACCGGCGTGAGCCTGAGCTCCCGCACCGTCCAGCCCGGCGACCTGTACGTCGGCGTGCCCGGCCAAAACAGCCACGGCGCATCCTTTGCCCAGGGCGCCCGTGAAGCCGGCGCCGTAGCCATCCTCACCGACGCCGCCGGCGCGGTCATCGCGGCAGGAAGCGGCCTGCCCGTGCTCGTGACCCCGGATGCCCGGGCCGCGCTCGGCTCCGTCGCCGCGTGGATCTACCGCACCGCCGAGAACCCCGCAACGCTCTTCGCGGTCACCGGGACCAACGGCAAGACCAGCGTCGTCTACCTGCTCTTCGCGATCCTGAACCAGCTCGGAATCGTCGCCGGCCTCACCTCGACCGCCGAACGGCGGATCGGTGACCTCGCCGTGACCAGCGCGTTGACAACCCCCGAAGCCAGCGAGTTGCACGCCCTGCTCGCCAGGATGCGCGAGGCCGAGGTGCGCGCCGTCGCGATCGAAGTCTCCGCCCAGGCGCTCAGCCGCCACCGGATCGACGGGCTCGTCTTCGACGTCGCCGGGTTCACCAACCTGAGCCACGACCACCTCGACGACTACGAGGTCATGGAGGACTACTTCCAGGCCAAGTTCGCACTCTTCGAGCCCGACCGGTCCCGTCGCGCCGTGGTGACGGTCGACTCCGACTGGGGCCGGCGCATCGTCCACGACTGCCGCATCCCGGTGACGACCCTCACCACGAGGCCGGACATCGACGCCGACTGGCGCATGTTCGTGATCGAGGAAACGGCCCTGTACACGCAGTTCGCGCTGGAAGGCCCGGAGGGTCGTCGCCTGGAAACCCGCGTGCCCCTGCTCGGCTGGTACATGGCCGCCAACGCGGCCCTGGCCATCGTGATGCTCGTCGAATCCGGCTACGACCTCGAAGCCATCGCGCACACGCTGGACCGGGACGGCGGCATCGCCGCGTACATCCCCGGGCGCGCGGAGCGCATCTCCGGCGACCGCGGCCCGCTCGTCTACATCGACTACGGGCACACCCCCGACGCCTTCCTCAACACCCTCGACGCGATCCGGAAGACCACCGATGGCCGGCTGATCATGGTGTTCGGCGCCGACGGCGATCGCGACACCACCAAACGTGCCGACATGGGCGCCATCGCCGCCCGCGGCGCGGACGTCGTCGTCGTGACCGACTTCCACCCGCGCTTCGAAGACCCGGCCGCCATCCGCGCCACCCTGCTCGAGGCGGCACGAGCCGCGGTTCCTGACGGGGAGTTCCACGAGGTCCCCGACCCCCGGGCGGCCTTCCGCGCCGCACTGGCCCTCGCGAAGGAGGGCGACGTCATCCTCTACGCCGGCCCCGGCCACGAGGACTACCACGAGGTCGCCGGCGTCAAGATCCCCTACTCCGCGCGGGAAGACTCCCGCCAGGCGCTGCGCGACGCCGGGTGGCTCTGATGATCGCCCTCAGCCTGGCCGAGATCGCCCGGGCCGTCTCGGGTGAGCTTCGCCTCGACGGCAGCACGCTCACCGCCGGATCGGTCATCACCGGGCCCGTGCACACCGACTCCCGCGGCGTGGAGCCCGGTGCGATCTTCGTCGCCAAACCCGGCGAGGTCACCGACGGACATCTCTTCGCGCCCACCGCGGTGGAGCGGGGGGCCGACCTCCTGATCGTCGAGCGGCACCTGAACCTGCCCGTCGCCCAGGTCATCGTGCCGGATGTCGTCGTCGCGCTCGGCGCGCTGGCCGCCGAGGTGGTGACCCGCGTCCGCGCGCATGGCCGGCTGAAGATCATCGGCGTGACCGGCTCCAACGGCAAGACCACGACGAAGAACCTCCTGCGTGCGGTACTCGAGCGGGTCGGCCCGACCGTCGCGGCGCGCGGATCCTTCAACAACTGGGTCGGCGCACCGATGACCATGCTCGACCTCAGCGAAGACACCAGGTTCCTCGTCGTCGAGATGGGCGCCAGCGGCACCGGATCCATCGCACGGCTCACGCGGCTGGCCCGGCCCGACATCGGCATCGTGCTGAACGTCGGCCTCGCCCACGCCGGCGAATTCGGCGGCATCGAGGCGACCTGCGACACCAAGACCGAAATGGTCACCGACCTGGTCGAGACGGATGTCGCCGTGCTCAATGCCGACGACCCTCGCGTCGCCGGCATGGCCGCGAAGACCCGCGCCGAGGTCGTCTGGTTCGGCCAGGGCGACGCGGCCGCGGTGCGCGCGAGCGACGTGCAGGCCACCAGGAGCGGCACCACGTTCGTGCTCCGCCTGGCCTCCGGTGAGAGCCGGACCGTGTCCTTCCGGGTGCTGGGCGAGCACCACGTGACGAACGCGCTGGCCGCGGCAGCCGCCGCCGAGCGACTCGGAGTGGGAATCGACGACATCGTGGCGGGCCTCGAATCCGTGGCCAGGGCCGAACGCTGGCGGATGGAAGTCCTCGGCGGACGTGACGGCGTGACGATCATCAACGACGCGTACAACGCCAGCCCCGACTCGATGACCGCCGCACTCAAAACTCTCGCCCAGATCAGGGAGCCCGGCATGCGCACGGTTGCGGTGCTCGGCGAGATGGCCGAACTCGGCGAACTGTCGGGGGAGGAGCACGACCGGATCGGACTGCTCGCGGTCAGGCTGAACATCTCCCAGCTCATCGTCGTCGGCGCCGCCGCACGCCGGATGCACATCAGCACCATCAACGAAGGCTCGTGGGACGGCGAGTCGGCATTCGTCGACACGCCCGACGCGGCCTACGAATTGTTGCGCGACTCACTCCAACCGGGGGACACTGTGCTCGTGAAGTCTTCGAACTCCGCGGGCCTGCGCTTTCTGGGCGATCGATTGGGAGACCTGTTTTCATGAGAGCGCTACTGATCGCCGGAGCTATGTCGCTCGCGTTCACCCTCTTCCTCACCCCCCTGTTCATTCGCTTGTTCAAGAAGCTGGGCTGGGGACAGTTCATCCGCGACGACGGTCCGAAGAGCCACCACGCCAAGCGCGGCACGGCCACCATGGGCGGCATCATCGTCATCCTGGGCGTGCTGATCAGCTACTTCTCGGCCAAGCTGATGGTCGGGGAACCGATCACCGCCTCGCCGCTGCTCGTGCTGTTCATGATGGTGGGCCTCGGCCTGGTCGGCTTCGTCGACGATTTCCTCAAGACGCGCAACCAGAGGAGCCTCGGGCTCGGCGGCTGGGCGAAGATCACCGGCCAGGTGCTCGTGGCCGGCGTGTTCGCCTACCTGTCGCTGCAATTCCCCAACCGCCAGGGGCTGACCCCGGCGTCCACCCACATCTCGTTCATCCGCGACACGCCGCTGGACTTCATGGCCCTCGGTGCGATCGTCGGCACCGCGCTCTTCGTGCTCTGGATCTGCCTCATCGTCGCGGCCACCTCCAACAGCGTCAACGTGACCGACGGCCTCGACGGCCTGGCGACCGGTTCCTCGATCCTCGCGATCGGCTCCTTCGTCGTGATCGGCTTCTGGCAGTTCAACCAGTCCTGCTTCGGCGGCGCCGACGCGGCCGACCAGTACCGGTGCTACGAGATCCGCGACCCGCTCGACCTGGCCGTCGTCTCCGCCGCGATCGTCGGCGGCCTGATCGGCTTCCTCTGGTGGAACACCTCCCCGGCCAAGATCTTCCTCGGCGACACCGGTTCGCTCGCGATAGGCGGCGCCATCGCGGCCCTGGCCGTGCTCAGCCGCACCGAGCTGCTGCTGATCCTGATCGGCGGCCTGTTCGTGATCGAATCCGGGTCCGTGATCGTGCAGCGCGTCTTCTTCAAGCTCACCCGCGGCAAGCGCATCTTCCTGATGAGCCCGATCCACCACCATTTCGAGCTCAAGGGCTGGGCCGAGGTGACCGTCGTCGTGCGCTTCTGGATCATCGGCGGGCTGCTCGTGGCCGCAGGCGTCGGCTCGTTCTACCTCGAATGGCTGGCGCGCTAGTGCCGCAAGGCCCCGCCCTCCCTGATCCTGACCACTCCGATCCCGCCGATCCGGTGCGTCACAGGCTCGATGCGCTGACCAGCTGGCACGCCGACTGGGCCGGGCTGCGCGTGGCCGTCTACGGCCTCGGTGTCACCGGCTTCGCGGCCGCGGACACGCTCGCCGAACTCGGCGCCGACGTGCTCGTGGTGGCCGGAGCGGCGCCCGACGAGCGCGCCAGGCTCCTGGACGTGCTCGGCGTCGCGCTGGTGCAGGCCGAACTCGACACCCCGCCTGCCGAACTCCTCGAGCACCGGCCGGAGCTCATCGTCGTGTCGCCCGGCTTCCATCCCGACCATGCGCTGCTGCTCTGGGCAGCGGAAACGGGCATCCCGGTCTGGGGCGACATCGAACTGGCCTGGCGCCTGCGCGACAAGGTGGGCGCTCCCGCCGAGTGGATCCTCGTCACCGGCACCAACGGCAAGACCACGACCGTTCAACTCACCGCGACCATGCTCGCCGCGGCCGGCCTCCGCGCCGCGCCGTGCGGGAACATCGGTGTGCCCGTGCTCGACGCCATCCGGGACCCGCGGGGCTGGGACGTTCTCGTCGTCGAGCTCTCCAGCTACCAGCTGCACCACCTGCCGCGCACCGGACCGGGCGCCCTGGTGCCATGGGCGAGCGTGTGCCTCAACATCGCGGACGACCACCTCGACTGGCACGGCTCCGCGGCCGCGTACCGCGACGCGAAGGCGAAGGTCTACGCGAACACCCGGGTCGCCTGCGTGTACAACAAGGCCGACGACGCCACCCTCGCCATGGTCGAGGACGCCGATGTGCAGGAGGGTGCGCGGGCGATCGGCTTCGGCCTGGGCGTGCCCGGGCCCAGCGACGTCGGCATCGTCGAGGGGATCCTCTGCGACCGCGCCTTCCTCGAGGACCGCTTCGACCGTGCGGTGGAGCTGACCACGGTGACCGCGCTGGCCGCCGCCGGGCTGGATGCGCCGCACGTCGTCGCCAACATCCTGGCCGCCAGCGCCCTGGCCCGCTCATTCGGGGTTTCCCCGGAGACGATCGGCGCGGCCCTGGGGGCCTTCCGCCTCGACGC
The DNA here is from genome assembly GCF_004403225.1 of Cryobacterium sp. Sr8. Lineage (NCBI taxonomy): Bacteria > Bacillati > Actinomycetota > Actinomycetes > Micrococcales > Microbacteriaceae > Cryobacterium > Cryobacterium sp. Sr8. The sequence goes on from NZ_SOHO01000041.1 coordinate 85,889, forward strand.
GCACCGGATCGAGCTCGTCGCCACGGCGGGAAGCATTCGCTGGATCGATGACTCCAAGGCGACCAACGCGCACGCCGCCGACGCCTCGCTGCGGGCCTTCGACTCCGTTGTCTGGCTCGTCGGCGGACTGCTCAAGGGCGTCGACGTGGACGAGCTGGTCAGCAGCCACGTTGCGCGTCTGCGGGCCGCCATCATCATCGGTGTCGACCGGGTCGCCCTGCGTGAGGCATTCGCGCGACACGCGCCCGAACTGCCGGTCATCGAGATCGACGCGGTTGACACTGGACAGGTCATGCCGAACGCTGTCCGGGTGGCGGCGGACCTGGCCGAGGCCGGCGACGTCGTGCTCCTGGCCCCGGCGGCCGCCTCGATGGACCAGTTCGCCGACTATGCGGAGCGTGGACGATTGTTTGCGAGAGCCGTTCGAGACCACGTGGGAGGCGAGCCGGATGACGAATCCACCCAGGGCCCGGGCGCCTAGAGCCGACCGATCGCAGCAGCCGCAACGGCAGCCGCAGCAGTCCCAGCCGCAGCAGTACGTGCAGCAGCTCAGCCAGCACCAGCGCAATCAGCAGCGGCAGCAGGCTGGGCGACCGGCCTCCGCGCCGCCCGAGCCGGCCACGGCCGGGGCCAGCGCGCGGATCACCCTGGGCCGGGTCTTCCGGGCCGAGTCCGCGAACTACCTGCTCCTGCTCGGCACGACCCTGTTCCTCGTCATCTTCGGCCTGGTCATGGTGCTCTCCTCTTCGTCGGTGGATTCGTACCTCGAAAACGCCGGGTTCTTCGGCGGGCTCCTGCGCCAGGGCATCTTCGCCCTGCTCGGACTGCCGATGATGCTTCTCGTCAGCCGGCTTTCGGTGAAATTCTGGCAGCGCGTCGCCTGGCCGGCCCTGCTCGTCGCCTGCTTCCTGCAGGGCCTCGTCGTGTTCACCCCCCTCGGTTACGAGATTGCCGGCAACACGAACTGGCTCACCCTCGGCGGCTTCCAGTTCCAGCCCTCCGAGGTGATCAAGGTGGCCCTGGTCATCTGGCTCGGCGTGATCCTCGGCAAGAAAGAGGGCAAGCTCGACGACTGGCGGCATGTGCTCATCCCGGTCTTCGGCGTCGGCGGCGGAGCCGTGCTCCTGGTGCTCATCGGCGGCGACCTCGGCACGGTCATGATCATGGCCGGCATCCTCTTCGGCGCCCTGTTCTTCGCGGGCGTGCGGTTGCGCCTGCTCGTGCTGCCCCTCCTGGCCGGAGCCGTCGTCGCCGTCGTGGTGGCGCTGTCCAGCTCGAACCGGATGACCCGGATCCTCAGCTTCATGGGCTCCGGGTGTGACGAGCAGCAGGGCGCGATCTCCGCCGCCTGCTGGCAGCCGCTGCACGGCACCTGGGCGCTGGCCAACGGCGGCATCCTCGGCGTCGGCCTCGGCAACTCGAAGGCCAAATGGTCGTGGCTGCCCGCGGCGGACAACGACTACATCTTCGCGATCATCGGTGAGGAACTCGGCCTCATCGGGGCGATCGTCGTGCTCGGGATGTTCATCCTCCTGGCCTTCGCTTTCCTGCGGATCATGCGCGCGAGCACCAGCCTGCAGGTGAAGGTCAGCACGGCGGCCGTTCTCGTCTGGATCATCGGCCAGGCCCTGGTCAACATCGGTGTCGTGCTCGGGGTCTTCCCCGTGCTGGGCGTCCCGCTCCCGCTCATCTCCGCCGGCGGCACCGCCCTGCTCACCACCCTGCTCGCCATCGGAGTTGTGCTCTCCTTTGCCCGAGGCGACCACACGGAGGCAGAAGCCCAGTGACCACGTACCTCCTCGCCGGCGGCGGCACCGCCGGCCACGTCAACCCGCTGCTCGCCGTCGCCGACGCGATTCACCAGAGCGAGCCGGATGCCACGGTGCTCGTGCTCGGCACGAGCGAGGGCCTCGAGTCCCGCCTCGTGCCGGCCCGGGGCTATGAACTCGTCATTGTTCCGCGGCTGCCCTTTCCCCGGCGCCCGAACCGGCAGGCGCTGACCTTCCTGCCGCGACTGGGTCGAGCCGTGCGCCAGGTCGCCGACGTGATCGGGTCCCGAAACGTCGACGTGGTCGTCGGATTCGGCGGTTACGTCTCCACACCGGCCTACCTCGCCGCCCGGCGTGCCGGCGTGCCCATCGTCATTCACGAGGCCAACGCCCGGCCGGGCCTCGCGAACAAGCTCGGCGCGCGCTACACCCACCATGTCGGGGTGGCGTTCCCCGGCACACCGATCCGGCACGCCCACTTCGTCGGGATGCCCCTCCGCCCCGAAATCGAGCACCTCGACCGGCCCGCGGTGAGGCCGGAAGCGCTGGCGTTCTTCGGTCTCTCCGCGGACCGGCCCACCCTGCTCGTCACCGGCGGCTCCCTGGGCGCCCGGAGCCTGAACAGCACGGTCCTGGACTCGGCGGAGGCGCTGATCGGCGCCGGCTGGCAGGTGCTGCACATCACGGGGGAGAAGTCCGAGGTCGGCGACCCGCAGCTGGACCACTACCGCATGGTCCGCTATTGCGACCGGATGGATCTCGCCCTCTCCGCCGCGGACTTCGCCGTGTCCCGCGCGGGATCGGCGACGGTCAGCGAACTGGCCGCTCTCGGCATCCCGGCGGTCTACGTGCCGTACCCGGTCGGCAACGGAGAGCAGCGATTCAACGCCGCCGACGTGGTCCGCGCCGGCGGCGGGATCCTCGTCGACGACGCGGATTTCCAGCCGTACTGGGTGCTCCGCGAACTCGTGCCCGTGCTGGCGGACTCGGAACGCGTGCAGGCCATGGGCCGGGCCGCGGCATCCGTGGGCGTGCTGGACGGGTCGGCCCGCATGCTCGAGCTGATCCGCCGCGCCCGGTGACCCCTGGCCCCGTGACCCGCGAGACCGTGCCGACCCGAGCCAATCCGTCATTCGGCGCCGGCGGCGCGTAACGTTGACCCAGCACCTGTTTGTCACCCGGCACCCGCCGACCCACCGAGAAGAGCCCAGACCGTGATTGAACCCGACCTCACCCTCACCGTTCCCGACGAGCTCGGCGCGGTGCACTTCGTGGGCATCGGCGGCTCCGGCATGAGCGGAATCGCCCGCCTGTTCCTGGCCGCGGGTCACACCGTCACCGGCTCCGACCTGCGCGAATCCGACAACGTGCTCGCCCTGCGCGAGCTGGGCGCACGCATCAGTATCGGGCACGACGCAGCGAACCTGGGCGACGCCGACACGCTCGTCGTCACCGGCGCCCTCTGGCAGGACAACCCGGAATACGTGCTCGCCCGCGAGCGGGGCATCCCGGTCCTGCACCGCTCCCAGGCCCTGGCCTGGCTGATCAGGTCACACCGGCTGGTCAGCGTGGCCGGCGCACACGGCAAGACCACCTCCACCGGAATGATCGTCACCGGCCTGCTCGGACTCGGCCAGGACCCGAGCTTCGTCAACGGCGGCGTGATCGAATCGCTGGGCGTCAGCGCGGCCAGCGGCGCCGACGACCTCTTCGTCGTCGAGGCCGACGAGTCGGACGGCTCGTTCCTGCTCTACGACACCGCCGTCGCGCTGATCACGAACGTCGACCCCGACCACCTCGACCACTACGGGTCGCTCGAGGCCTTCGAGGCCGCCTTCGTCGAATTCGCCCGCAACGCCTCCGAGCTCGTGGTCATCTCCTCCGACGATCCCGGCGCGGTGCACGTGACGACCAGGCTGGCCGACAAGAAGCTGATCACGTTCGGTGAGGACGCCGGCTCGGACGTCCGGGTACATACCATCGGCACCGTCGGCCCCGTGAGCTTCACCGTGCACTGGGCGGGCCGGGACTACTCCACCACTCTTCGGGTTCCCGGCAAGCACAACGCCATCAACGCGGCGGGCGCCTTCGCCGTGCTCGTCGGCCTGGGCTTAGACCCGGCGGCGTCCCTCGAAGCCATTTCCGCGTTCGGCGGCACCCAGCGCCGGTTCGAGCTGCACGGAACGGTTCGGGGTGTGAGCGTCTACGACGACTACGCCCACCACCCCACCGAGGTGGCTGCCGCGCTCTCCGCCGCCCGCACCGTCGTCGGCCCCGGGCGCATCATCGCCGTGCACCAGCCCCACCTCTACAGCCGCACCCGGATGTTCGCCCAGGAATTCGCCGACACGCTCGAAAAGCTCGCCGACCAGACCATCGTGCTCGACGTCTACGGCGCCCGCGAAGACCCGGAGCCCGGCGTGACCGGAGCGCTCGTGTCCGGGCGCTTCCGCGACCCGGCCCACGTCGCCTTCATCCCGGACTGGCAGGACGCCGCCGACTACGTCGCCTCGATCGCCCGGGAGGGCGACTTCGTCGTCACGCTCGGCTGCGGCGACGTCTACCGGATCGTGCCGCAGCTGCTCGAGTCCCTCGGCCGGGCGCGCGAATGACGCGCGACCGGGCATGAAGCGGCCCCAGGGCTTCGAACACCGCCCCGCGCCACTCCCGCCGGCCGTTCCGGGCCGCCCGGCGCGCCCCGGGGCATCCGGGTCGAAATCCACGCCGAAAGCCACGCCGAAATCAGCGGAGCCCTCTTCCCGGGACGCCGCGCAGACGGAGCCGATCAGAACCCAGCCGGGCGAACCGGCCGTGCCCGCCCCTGCCTTGCTCGCCCCTGCCTTGCTCGCCCCCGTGTTCCCGCTGCGGCGAACCGATGAGGCCGGGGAGACGGCGAACCCGCAGCCCGCCCCTGGACTCAGCCCCGGATTCACCCCCGTCCTCACCCCGGCCGCTGCGCGCAGCCGCTTGCGTGGCGCCCGGCGCGCGCGGAAGCAGTACGAACGCGAGGAGGTGCGCCGGTTCACCGGGCGCTCCCGGCGTCGGCGCACGACCTGGCTGGTCTCCCTCGGCACGCTCGCCGCGCTCATTGCCTTCGTCGTCGCCGGCGCCTACTCGCCCCTGATGGCCCTGCGCACGATCGAGGTCGTCGGGGCGAACCGGGTCCCCGCCGACCAGGTGCGGGCGGCACTGGAAGGCCAGCTCGGCACCCCGCTGCCCCTCGTCGACCTCACCGCCGTCCGAGACGACCTCTCCCGGTTCCGGCTCATTCGAAGCTACGCCGTCGAAAGCCGCCCGCCCGGCACGATCGTCGTGCGCATCGTCGAACGCGAACCGATCGGCGTCATCCCGTCCGACTCGGGCTTCGATCTCGTCGACGCGGCCGGAGTCGTGATCGAGAGCGGCGACGAGCCCCAGGACGGCTACCCGGCCATCACGGCCGAGGTCGGCAGCCCGGGCTTCACGGCCGCCGCGGCCGTCGTCGAGTCCTTGCCGGCCGGCATCCGCACCCAGCTCACGACGGTCGCTGCCGCCACGAAGGACGACGTCACCCTGACCCTGGACGGCGGGGCTCGCGTCGTGTGGGGGAGTGTCGAGGAGTCCGACTACAAGGCGGTCGTGCTCGGCGCGCTGATGGTCGAGCACCCGGTCGGCGAGGTGGATGAATACGATGTGTCCTCACCCGACAGTGCAGTCCTCCGCTGACTGGTCGCTGCCCCGTCAATGCTCCGTGGCTGACTCGTCTGCCGACCCGTCGCTGACCCGTCACTGACCCGTCACTGACCCGCCGCGGCGCGCCGGCCCGGCGGCCGTCTCGAGGCAATTGTGACCGATTCTTCGCGACACGCGGGGCGCGTCCCCGGACGTGGCCTGCGCGCGCTTACCTTCGGAATTAGGAATTGCATACTCAGCATAACTTTAAGCCTCCACTAGAGGTTTAGGGTTCCACCCGGAGGCCGGACGTGTCAAACAATCAGAACTATCTAGCCGTAATCAAGGTTGTCGGTATCGGCGGTGGCGGTGTCAATGCCGTCAACCGCATGATCGAACTTGGCCTCCGCGGAGTCGAGTTCATTGCCATCAACACGGATGCCCAGGCGCTGCTGATGAGCGACGCCGACGTGAAGCTCGACGTCGGCCGTGACCTCACCCGCGGCCTCGGCGCCGGAGCAGACCCCGAGGTAGGCCGTCGCGCTGCCGAGGACCACGCCGAGGAAATCGAAGAGGCCCTTGCCGGGGCGGACATGGTCTTCGTCACGGCCGGAGAGGGTGGCGGAACCGGCACCGGTGGCGCCCCCGTCGTCGCCCGCATCGCCAAATCCATCGGCGCACTCACCATCGGTGTCGTCACGAAACCGTTCGGCTTCGAGGGCAAGCGGCGCCAGGCCCAGGCCGAGACCGGCGTCGCCTCGCTCAAGAACGAGGTCGACACGCTCATCGTCGTGCCGAACGACCGCCTGCTGGAAATCAGCGACCGCGGCATCAGCATGCTCGAGGCCTTCGCGACCGCCGACCAGGTTCTCCTTGCCGGCGTGCAGGGCATCACCGACCTGATCACCACCCCCGGCCTGATCAACCTCGACTTCGCCGACGTCAAGTCGGTCATGCAGGGTGCCGGCTCGGCACTGATGGGCATCGGCTCGGCCCGCGGCGCCGACCGTGCGATCAAGGCGGCCGAGCTGGCTGTCGCCTCCCCGCTGCTCGAAGCATCCATCGACGGCGCGCACGGCGTGCTCCTCTCGATCCAGGGTGGCTCCAACCTCGGTATCTTCGAGATCAACGACGCCGCGCGCCTCGTGCAGGAAGCCGTGCACCCCGAAGCCAACATCATCTTCGGTGCCGTCATCGACGACACCCTGGGCGACGAGGTGCGGGTCACCGTCATCGCGGCCGGCTTCGACGGCGGAGAGCCGGGCGCCAAGCCGGTCGAGGTCCGCCGTGCCGACCTGGTAGCCGCGGGCATCGCCGCCGGCAGCGCCTCGAGCGGGGCGTCGACCACAGGCGCACTGTCCTCCGGTTCGGGGCAGTCCGGCTCTGGACAGTCCGGTTCGGGACAGTCCGGAACGGGACAGTCCGGCTCTGGACAGTCCGGTTCGGGACAGTACGGAACGGGACAGTCCGGTTCTGGTCAGTCCGGTTCGGGACAGTACGTCGAGGAGCACACCGGTTCGTCGGTCTGGTCCAGCGGCGAGTCGGCACCGGGCGGGGCAGTCGCGGCCGACCCGGCGTTCGAAGACGAGGCCGACGACCTCGACATCCCCGATTTCCTCAAGTAGCGAGAGCCGGGACGAGTAGCGAGAGCCGGGGCGGGGCGGTCGACCATGAGTGAGCCTGTGATTCCAGTGCCGGCTCCGTTGGCCGACCGTCTCGCCGCCGTGTGCGCCGGTGTCGCCGACGCCGCGGCGGCGGCCGGACGGTCCTCGGACGAGATCACGACGATTGTCGTGACCAAGTTCCACCCGGCTTCCCTGATCGAAGAACTGGCCGCCCTGGGCGTGCGGGATTTCGGGGAAAGCCGGCACCAGGAGGCCCAGGCGAAGTCCGCCGAACTGGCGCACCTGGGCCTCACCTGGCACTTCGTCGGCCAGGTGCAGGGCAAGAAGGCGAGGCAGGTACGGGCCTACGCCGACGTGATCCATTCCCTGGACCGCGAGTCGCTGGCTGCCGCCCTGGCGTCGGAAGAATCCACCGTGGACTGCTTCGTCCAGGTCAACCTCACCGAGGATCCGGCGCGCGGCGGAGTGGCCCCCGCGCTGCTCGAACCGCTCGTGGGTCGGGTCCTCGAGACCCCGGGCATCCGTCTGCTGGGACTGATGGCCGTCGCGCCGCTCGGGGCGGAACCACGCCGGTCCTACGCTCGCGTGCGCGAGCTGGGGGACCAGGTTCGGCGATTGGCCCCGGAGGCGCGATTCCTCTCGATGGGGATGTCCTCGGACTACGTCGACGCGATAGTCGAAGGGGCGACACACCTACGAATTGGCACCGCAATCACCGGGAAACGCCCGGAGCACGGTTAATCTCAAAGATGAAGCATCACCAACACGGAGGTCGAGATGTCCAACCCGCTCAAGAAAACCATGGTCTACCTGGGTCTGGCAGACGAAGAGCTGGAGTATGAGGCGCCGGCCGCGGCCAACGTCTCTGCCGTTCCCACCCCGTCTTCGCAGAACACCAGCGGTCAGAACCCGGCCGGGCGCGCCCCGGTGACGCCCCTGCGCAAGACCTCCACCCCCAAGAATGTGGCTGCATCCGAAATGAATGAAATCCTCACCGTTCACCCGCGCCAGTACCGCGATGCCCAGGTGATCGCCGAATCCTTCCGCGACGGCATCCCCGTCATCATCAACCTGTCCCAGATGAGCGACGCTGACGCCCGCCGCCTGATCGACTTCGCGAGCGGACTCTCCCAGGGCCTGTACGGCAAGATCGAGCGGGTCACGGCCAAGGTCTTCCTGCTGTCACCGTCGCATGTCGTCGTCTCCGGCGACCACGACGATGAGGGAGCCGACGCCGAGGCGTCCTTCTTCGCGCAGTCGTAGTCCCGACGCCCCGTAGTATCGAAGAGTGTTATCCCTGCTGGCCGGCATCGCCTACTTCCTTCTCCTGCTCTATTTCTTCGTTCTCTGGGGTCGGTTCATCGTCGACCTCGTGCGCGGCGTCAACCGGGGCTGGCGCCCCCACGGCTTCCTCCTCGTGCTCGTGGAACTCGTCTACACACTCACTGACCCGCCGCTGAAGTTCTTCCGCCGCGTGGTGCCGTCCCTGCGCGTCGGGCCGATCGCCTTCGACTTCGGCTGGAGCCTCACCATGCTCTGCACGATCATCGGAATGACGATTGCGGCGTGGCTGCGCGGAATCGGATAAGCCCCCCAACTGCGGGATGTATCCTTGACCAGTGACGCTGCTAGCGTTACCTGAACGTTTTCTTTTCAATTCACAACCTAGTTCTAAGGGTGGAAAGCCATGGCGCTAACTCCGGAAGATGTAGTCAACAAGCGGTTCCAGTCGACCAAGTTCCGTGAGGGATACGACCAGGACGAGGTCGATGACTTCCTCGATGAGGTCGTCGTCGAACTGCGCCGCCTCACCAAGGAAAACGAGGAGCTCCGGGCTCAGCTCGGAACCGACGGGGCCGCAGCGCCCACCAAGGTCGCCGAGACCGTGGCCGAAGCCGCACCGGAGCCGGTTGCCGTGCCCGAGCCGGTCAAGGCAGCCGTCGTTCCCGTCGCTTCCCCCGTGGTCGATTCGACCGACGAGACGGCCGGCACCACGAACCTGCTCCAGCTGGCTCGCCGCCTGCACGAGGAGCACGTCAAGGAAGGCGCCGAGAAGCGCGACGCCCTGATCGCCGAGGGCCACGCCACGGCCGCCCGCGTGATCGCCGAGTCCGAGGCGAAGCAGCGCGCCCAGATCAACGTCCTCGAGAAGGAGCGTTCCACGCTCGAGAGCAAGATCGAAGAGCTGCGCACGTTCGAGCGCGAGTACCGCCAGAAGCTGAAGAGCTACATTGAGGGCCAGTTGCGCGACCTCGACGCCACCTCGCCGGTTGGTGCCGGAGTCGGCAGCGACGCAGGCAACGCTCCGAAGTCGAGCTTCCAGGGCTTTGGCGCGTAGCTCAACAGCAAAGGTCAGCTTCCGCGCCCTACTCGTCCTGGCCGTTGTTGCGCTGGGCGTGTACGCGCTTGATCAAATCAGCAAGTTCCTCGTTGTCACCAACCTGACCGAGGGTGATGTTGTCCGGGTTCTGGACGATGTGCTGCAACTGCACTTCGTCCGGAACCCGGGCGCTGCATTTTCCCTCGCCAGCGGCATGACCTGGATTTTCTCCATCATCGCCACCGGCGTCGTCGTCTTCATCGTCTGGTTCGCCGGCCGCATCCGTTCGGTCGCCTGGTCGGTCGTCTTCGGACTGCTGCTCGGCGGAGTCCTCGGAAACCTGACCGACCGTCTGCTCCGTGAGCCCGGCTTCGGGGTGGGACACGTCGTCGACTTCATCTCGACCCCGTGGATGATCCCGGCCATCTACAACGTGGCGGACATGTCCATCGTCGTCAGCATGGGAATCTTCATGATCCTGACCATCCGGGGCATCGGCCTCGACGGTGTGCGCACGCCCGCCGCGGCGGGTAAGGACGCACCCGCAAAGGATTCCTCGTCGAAGGCGGATTCCACCGCCGACGGTCTCGTCGGTCCAGCTCCCACAGAGAGTGCACCCTAGCCACCACGATGGAAACCCGCTCACTTCCCCTCCCGGACGGTCTCGACGGCGTCCGCGTCGACGCCGGCATCGCCCGCCTCCTCGGTTTCCCGCGCACCTTCGCGGCCGAGGTCGCCGAGGGCGGCGGCGTGACCCTCGACGGCGTCACGGTCGGCAAGTCCGACCGGCTGCGTGCCGGCGGCTGGCTCGAGGTCAGCTGGCAGCCCAAGGAGGCCGTCCGGATCGTGCCGATCCCGGTGCCCGACCTGACGATCGTGCACGACGACGAGAGCATCGTCGTCGTCAACAAACCGGTCGGCGTCGCCGCCCATCCGAGCGTCGGCTGGACCGGGCCGACGGTGCTCGGCGCGCTCTCCGCCGCCGGGTACCGGATCGCCACCTCCGGCGCGGCCGAGCGCGCGGGCATCGTACATCGCCTCGACGTCGGCACGAGCGGCCTGATGGTCGTCGCCAAGTCGGAGGCGGCCTACACGGCGCTGAAGCGCGCCTTCCACGACCGCGAGGTGGAGAAGATCTACCACGCCGTCGTGCAGGGCCACCCCGACCCGCTCAGCGGCACGATCGAAGGCCCGATCGGGCGCCACCCGCGCTCCGACTGGAAATTCGCCGTGGTCGAGGGCGGCAAGCATTCGGTGACGCACTACGAGACGCTCGAGGCCTTCCCTTCCGCGTCGCTGCTCGAGGTGCACCTGGAGACGGGCCGCACCCACCAGATCCGGGTGCACATGGCCGCTCAGCGGCATCCGTGCGTCGGCGACGCCATGTACGGGGCCGACCCGTCCATTTCGGCCAGGCTCGGGCTCACCCGGCAGTGGCTGCACGCCACCCAGCTGGCCTTCTCCCACCCCGACTCCCGGGAATGGGTCACGTTCACCGCGCCCTACCCGGACGACCTGGCCCACGCCCTCTCTGTCCTCCGTGGCGATTAGGCTGGACAACCACCACCACCCACGAATTCGGAGCAGTTTTGGCGCCTCAGGGTAATTCGGGAGGCGCGAACGACTCGTTCGTGCACCTCCACGTGCACAGCGAGTACTCGATGCTCGACGGCGCCGCGCGGGTGAAACCGCTGATCGAGGCGGCCGTGGAGCAGGGGATGCCCGCGGTCGCGATCACCGACCACGGCAACGTCTTCGGCGCCTTCGATTTCTGGCGCACGGCCACCGAGGCGGGGATCAAGCCGATCATCGGGACCGAGGCGTACATCACGCCGGGCACCGACCGGCGCGACAAGACCCGGGTGAAGTGGGGCACCGGCGCCCAGAACCGTGACGACGTCGGCGGCAGCGGCGCGTACACGCACATGACCCTGCTCTCGGAGAACACGGAGGGCATGCACAACCTGTTCCGGCTCTCCTCGCGGGCGTCGCTCGAGGGGTATTACTTCAAACCCCGCATGGACCGGGAGATGCTCAGCCAGCATTCCGCCGGCCTCATCGGCACCACCGGCTGCGCCGGCGGCGAGGTGCAGACCCGGCTCCGTCTCGGGCAGTACGAGGAGGCGAAGAAGGCGGCGTCGGACTACCGCGACATCTTCGGACGCGAGAATTTCTTCTGCGAAATCATGGACCACGGCATTGACGTGGAGCGGCGCACCATGAGTGACCTGCTGCGGCTCGCCAAGGAGCTCGACCTGCCGCTCGTGGCCACGAACGACCTGCACTACACCCACGCCCATGACGCGACCGCCCACGCGGCGCTGCTCTGCGTGCAGTCCGCGTCGACCCTCGACGACCCCAACCGGTTCAAGTTCGACTCCGACGAGTTCTACCTCAAGACCGCCGCGCAGATGCGGCACATCTTCCGGGACAACCCGGAGGCCTGCGACAACACCCTGCTGATCGCCGAACGCTGCGACGTGAAGTTCAACACCCAGGCCAACTACATGCCGCGCTTCCCCGTGCCGGAGGGGGAGGACGAGCAGAGCTGGTTCATCAAGGAAACCGAGGTGGGGCTGCACCAGCGCTACCCGGCCGGCATCCCGGACAACGTGCGCAAGCAGGCCGACTACGAGGTCGGCGTCATCCTGCAGATGGGCTTCCCCGGCTACTTCCTCGTCGTGGCGGACTTCATCACCTGGTCGCGGAAGAACGGCATCCGGGTGGGCCCCGGCCGCGGCTCCGGCGCCGGCTCGATGGTCGCCTACGCGATGGGCATCACCGACCTCGACCCGCTGCGCCACGGCCTCATCTTCGAGCGGTTCCTCAACCCCGACCGCGTCTCCATGCCCGACTTCGACGTCGACTTCGACGAGCGCCGCCGCGGCGAGGTCATCCGCTACGTCACCGAGAAGTACGGCGACGAGCGGGTGGCGCAGATCGTCACCTACGGCACGATCAAGGCCAAGCAGGCGCTCAAGGACTCCTCACGGGTGCTCGGCTTCCCGTTCGGGATGGGCGACAAGCTCACCAAGGCGATGCCGCCGGCGATCATGGGCAAGGACGTGCCGCTGACGGGCATGTTCGACAAGGACCACCCCCGCTACCGGGAGGCCGGCGACTTCCGGGCCGTGATCGAGTCCGACCCGGAGGCCCGTACCGTCTTCGACACGGCCCTCGGCCTGGAGAACCTCAAGCGCCAGTGGGGCGTGCACGCGGCCGGCGTGATCATGTCCTCCGACCCTTTGATCGACATCATCCCGATCATGAAGCGTGAGGTCGACGGCCAGGTCGTCACCCAGTTCGACTACCCGGCCTGCGAGGCCCTCGGGCTGATCAAGATGGACTTCCTCGGGCTGCGCAACCTGACCATCATCGACGACACCCTCGACAACATCGAGGTGAACCGCGGCCACCGCCCCATCCTCGAGGACCTCGAGCTCGACGACACGCTCGCCTACGAGCTGCTCGCCCGCGGCGACACGCTCGGCGTCTTCCAGCTCGACGGCGGGCCGATGCGTTCGCTCCTGCGGCTGATGAAACCCGACAATTTCGAGGACATCTCCGCCGTCATCGCGCTGTACCGGCCGGGCCCGATGGGCGCGAACTCGCACACCAACTACGCGCTGCGGAAGACCGGCCAGCAGGAGATCGTGCCGATCCACAAGGAGCTCGAAGAGGCCCTCGTCGATGTGATCGGCAACACCTACGGCCTGATCGTCTACCAGGAGCAGGTGATGTCGATCGCCCAGAAGCTGGCCGGCTTCTCCCTCGGCCAGGCCGACCTGCTGCGGCGCGCGATGGGCAAGAAGAAGAAATCCGAGCTGGACAAGCAGTTCGAGGGCTTCTCCGCCGGCATGACGGCCAACGGGTACTCGATGGATGCCGTGAACACGGTCTGGAACATCCTGCTCCCGTTCTCCGACTACGCGTTCAACAAGGCGCACTCCGCCGCCTACGGTGTGCTGTCCTACTGGACGGCGTACCTCAAGGCGCACTACCCGGCCGAGTACATGGCCGCCCTGCTCACCAGCGTCGGCGACGCCAGGGACAAGCTCGCGCTCTACCTCAACGAGTGCCGCCGGATGGGCATCCAGGTGCTTCCGCCGGACGTGAACGAGTCCATCGGCTTCTTCGCGGCCGTGGGCACCGACATCCGTTTCGGGCTGGGGGCTGTGCGGAACGTGGGCTTCAACGTCGTCGACGCCATCCGCGGCGCCCGCGACGAGAAGGGCCGTTTCGAGTCGTTCCACGACTTCCTGCGCAAGGTACCGCTCCCGGTGGCCAACAAGCGCACCATCGAGTCGCTGGTCAAGGCCGGCGCGTTCGACTCGCTCGGCGCCACCCGGCGGGCCATGGTCGAGATCCACGAGGGCGCCGTCGAATCGGCCGTGAAGATCAAACGCGACGAAGTGCACGGCATGGTCGGCTTCGACTTCGACAGCCTCTTCGACGACCCGCAGGACACCGAGCAGGTGCCGGAGCGCCCCGAGTGGAGCAAGAAGGAGAAGCTTGCCTTCGAGCGCGACATGCTCGGCCTGTACGTGTCCGACCATCCGCTCGCGGGGCTCGAGATCCCGCTGGCCAAGCACGCCAGCACGACGATCGCCGACCTGATTGCGTCCGAGGCGACCCAGGACGGCGACACCGTCACCGTGGCCGGGCTGATCACGAGCGTGCAGCACCGCACGGCGAAGAAATCCGGCAACCAGTACGGCATGATCCAGGTCGAGGACTTCGGCGGCGAGATCACCGTCATGTTCATGGGTAAGGCCTACCTCGAGTTCACGGCCGACCTCGTCAGCGACTCGATCGTCGTCGTGCGCGGGCGGGTGAGCCTGCGTGACGACGGGATGAACCTGCATGCGTTCAGCCTGCTCAGCCCCGACCTCGGACAGGGCTTCGAGAGCGGACCCCTGGCGATCACCCTGACCGAGGCGCGGGCGACCGCCGACACGGTCAGGGCGCTCGGCGAGGTGCTCACCCGGCACGGCGGCGACTCCGAGGTGCGCCTCAAGCTGGTCAAGGGAGCCTCCGCCCGGGTCTTCGAGCTGCCGCACCAGGTGAAGGTGAGTGCCGACCTGTTCGGCGAGCTGAAGAGCCTCCTCGGCCCCTACTGCCTGAGCTGACCCCTCCCCTCCTCGCCCCTCCTTACCCCGCTCCCTACCCCGCGAACCTGCAGTTGTGCACGTTATTCGGGGGTCTTAGCGCGCACAACAGCGGTTTCGCGGGATGGGGTTTTGGATAGGATTTGTGGATGAGGATGGCTGAGCCGATGAACATGGGTGAGCCGGTGTACACGGCCGCGATCGGCGTCGGGCGGGCGCTGTTCAGCTCCCTGCGGCTGAAGCCGAAGGTCACCGGGCTGCGCAACCTTCCGGATGCCGGGGGCGCCGTGCTGGCGATCACCCACTTCGGCTACCTCGACTTCGCCCTTGTCGAGTGGATGCTGTGGCACAAGAACCGCCGGCGGATCCGCTTCCTGGCCAAAGAGGCCGTGTTCAAGCAGCCGCTTGCGGGCGCCGTGCTGCGCTCGATGGGCCACATCCCCGTCGACATGAAGGCCGGCGCGGACGCGTATGCGCTGGCGGTCGCCTCCCTGAAATCGGGGGAGTTGCTCGGCGTGTTCCCGGAGGGCGGGGTCAACGCCTCGTTCACGGTGCGCGCCTTGAAGACCGGGACCGTGCGGATGGCGGCGGAGGCCGGCGTCCCCGTGATCCCGGTCGCCGTCTGGGGCGGCCACCGCGTGCTGACCAAGAACCACCAGCCCTCGCTGCGGGAGGCCTTCGCCACGCCGATCCGCTACGCGATCGGCGAACCGATCCGGGTCGACCCGGCGGCCGACCCGACGGAGCAGACCCTGCGCCTGCACGACACGCTGCAGCGGCTCGTCGACTCGCTGCAGACCGACTACCCCGTAGACGGAGCCGGCCAGTGGTGGCAGCCGGAACACCTCGGCGGCACCGCACCCACTCCCGAGGAGGCCGCGGTGGCCGAGGCGGAGCGCCGGCGTCGCCGCGAGGAGCGCGAGCACTAGGCGCGCCTCGACCGTGACAGTTGCGGTCGAGTTCGACCGGCACACCAGGCAATCTCGACCGCAACCGTCGAAGTCGGCGGGTCGAAGGCCGGCTAGACCCGGTCGCCGGGCACCCGGTAGGTGCGCTCGTGGTAGAGCAGGGCCTGGTCGTCCTCACCCATGCCGCCCTCTTCGATCTGCACCACGACCACCGCATTGTTGTGCACCTGGACCCGCTCGATGATGCGCCCCACCATCCACGACGTCACGTCCCTCAGCACCGGGAGGCCGTAGGGGCCGCGGTACCAGTGGTCGCCGTCGAAGCGCTGCTCGTTCGGGCCGGACAGCTTCTCGGCGACCGAGCGATTGCGCACGCCGAGCATGTGGATGACGACGCGGTCATTCTCCATGATCGCCGGCCAGGCGCTGGCCGAACGGGCCATGTTGAACGTCGCCAGGGGCGGGACGGCGGAGAGCGAGGCGAGGGAGGTGGCGGTGAAGCCGACCGGCGTGCCGTCGGTGCGAGCGGAGGTGATCACGGCGACGCCCGAGGCGTGGCGCCGGAACGCGTGCTTGAAGGCGGCCAGGTCGACGGGAGCGTGCGGGTCGCCCTCGAGGGGAGGGATGGCGGCAGGCGGCCGCGGTGGCGGGGGTGAGGTCGTGTCGTTCATACTGCTGCTTCAATCTCCTGGGTGACCACCCTATTCCCGGGCACCGATGGTTCAAGGATAGGGCGGATATGCTGGAGCGCGATGATCCAGACGATTGACCTCCGAGGAACCCGGCCGACGCCGGCCGAACTGCTGGCCGCCGTGCCGCGCGCGCTCACCGACGTGGCGTCCGCCAGCGACATCGCGGCCGACCTGATCGCCGACGTCCGGGCCAGGGGAGAAGCGGCGCTGCTCGACCAGGCAGAGCGCCTCGACCGGGTGCGCCCGGCCCAGGTGCGGGTGCCTGCTGCCCACATCAGTGAGGCGCTGGCCGGGCTCGACCCGCAGGTTCGCACGGCCGTCGAAGAGACCATCACCCGGGTGCGCCGGGCGAGCGCCGCCCAGGTGCCGCCGCGGGTGACGACCGTGATCGCCGAGGGCGCGGAGATCACCCAGCGCTGGCAGCCGGTCGCCCGCGTCGGCCTGTACGTGCCCGGCGGCAAAGCCGTCTACCCGTCGAGCGTGGTCATGAACGTGGTCCCGGCCCAGGTGGCCGGCGTGACCTCGATCGCCCTCGCCTCACCCCCGCAGAGCGACTTCGATGGCCGCGTGCACCCCACCATCCTCGCCGTCGCGGGACTGCTCGGCGTCGAGGAGATCTACGCGATGGGCGGCGCCGGCGCTATCGGGGCGTTCGCGTACGGCGTGCCCGGCATCGGGCTCGACCCGGTGCAACTCGTCACCGGCCCGGGCAACGTCTACGTTGCCGCCGCCAAGAGACTGGTCCGCGGCCAGACCGGCATCGACGCGGAAGCAGGGCCCACCGACATCCTCGTCATCGCCGATGATGCCGCCGACCCCCGGCTCATCGCGGCCGACCTCGTCAGCCAGGCCGAACACGACGAACTCGCCGCCGCGGTGCTGGTCACGGATTCGCCGGCCCTGGCCGACGCCGTCGCCGCGCGGCTGGCCGAGCTCGCGGCATCCACGACCCACAGGGCCCGCGTGACCGCGGCCCTCGGCGGCCGACAGTCCGCGCTGGTCCTCGTCGACGATCTGTCAGCCGCGGCCGCGTTCAGCAACGCGTTCGGCCCGGAGCACCTCGAAATCCAGACCAGCGACCCGGATGCCGTGCTCGGCCTGATCGAGAACGCCGGCGCCATCTTCCTCGGCCCGCACTCGCCGGTCAGCCTGGGCGACTATGCGGCCGGATCCAACCACGTGCTGCCGACCGGAGGCCAGGCCCGGTTCGCGCCCGGACTCGGCGCCTACACCTTCCTCCGCCCGCAGCAGGTGGTGCGCTACAGCCGTGAGGCGCTCCGGGCGGTGTCCGGGCACATCCGGGCGCTCTCCGATGCCGAAGCGTTGCCGGCGCACGGGGACGCGGTAGCTGCGCGATTCCCGGGGGAGTGACACCCGGGCGGAGTAGCCGGCCGCCACCGTCGGCACGGTAGGCTGGCAGCACAATGTTCTGCCCGTTCTGTCGCCACCCCGACTCCCGAGTCATCGACTCGCGCACCAGCGACGACGGGCTTTCCATCCGCCGCCGGCGCCAGTGCCCGGAGTGCGGCCGCCGATTCAGCACCACCGAGACCGCCAGCCTGAACGTGATCAAGCGCAGCGGAGTCGTCGAGCCGTTCAGCCGCGAGAAGATCGTCTCCGGCGTGCGCAAGGCTTGCCAGGGCCGCCCGGTCACCGACTCTGACCTCGCGATGCTCGCGCAGAAGGTCGAGGAAACCGTGCGGCAGACCGGCGCGTCCCAACTCGACGCCAACGACATCGGCCTGGCCATCCTGCCGCCGCTGCGCGAGCTGGACGAGGTCGCCTACCTGCGGTTCGCGAGCGTCTACCAGGGCTTCGATTCGCTCGAGGACTTCGAGCAGGCCATCACCCAGCTGCGCCGCGAACACGACGGCCAGGCCTCGGACAAGGCCCCCCGGGCCGAGCTGTAGAGCCCGTGTACCCCCTCTTCTTCCGGCTCGTGCTCACCCGCATCGACCCCGAGCGCGCCCACCACCTCGCCTTCGACGTCATCCGGGTGCTGCCCGCCCTCGGAGTCGGGCGGTTCGTCCGGCGCTTCACCCGGCCGCGCACCGACCTCTCGGTGAGCGCCCTGGGCCTGACCTTCGACTCCCCGTTCGGTCTGGCCGCGGGCTTCGACAAGGACGGCAAGGCCGTCATCGGCCTCGGCCAGCTCGGTTTCGGCCACGTCGAGGTCGGGACCCTGACCGCGATCGCCCAGCCCGGGAACCCGAAGCCGCGACTGTTCCGACTCATTCCCGACCGCGCCGTGATCAACCGAATGGGTTTCAACAACGGGGGCGCGGCCGCCGCCGTGGCGCGCCTGACCCGGGTGCGTGCGACGCCCGGCCGGCCGGTGCTCGGCATCAACATCGGCAAGAGCCGGGTCACGGCGGTCGAGGACGCCACCGCCGACTACCTGGCCAGCGCAGCGGCCCTCGCCCCGCTCGCCGACTACCTCGTGGTGAATGTCAGTTCGCCGAACACGCCCGGCCTCCGCGGCCTGCAGGAACTCGACCAGCTCGCCCCGCTGCTGCGGGCAGTCCGCTCCGCGGCCGGCGCAACCCCGCTGCTGGTGAAGATCGCCCCCGACCTCAGCGACGAAGAGGTCACGCGCATCTCCGGGCTGGTCGTCGAGCTGGGCCTGGACGGCATCATCGCCACGAACACGACGATCTCGCGTGACGGGCTGAAGACGGATGCCGCCACCGTAGCCGCGGCCGGTGCCGGTGGCCTCTCCGGGGCGCCGCTGGCGGGGCGCTCCCTGGAGGTGCTTCGGCTCATCCGGGCCACGGTCCCCGCGGGCCTCTGCGTGATCTCCGTCGGCGGGGTCGAAACCGCCGAGCAGGTCGCCGAACGACTCGAGGCGGGCGCGACCCTGGTGCAGGGTTACACGGCCTTCCTCTACCGAGGTCCGCTCTGGGCGCGTCAGATCAACCGCGGCCTGGACCGACTGCTGCACCCCTGACCGACCCGGCCGTAGCGGCCGGACCAGCAGGCCGGACCAGCCTGCTAGACCAGCCTGTTAAAACAGGTCGTGTTCGGCGAGCTGGTCGGCCAGGCTCGAACCGTCGGGCCCGTAGACCCAGGGCGCGCCAGGACGGGCCTGGGGGGCATCCCTGGACCGGCCGCCGGCGAGCACCGCTTCGCTGGGGGAGAGCCGGCGGATCGCGACAGCGGCGACGCTCTCCGGGAAGTCCCGCTGGAATTCGCTGTAGATGGCCTCGTCGTGCTGGCCGTCGTCGCCGATCAGGATCCAGCGGATGTCGGGGAACTCCTGGGCCAGTCGGCGCAGGTTGGCCCGCTTGTGGTCTCGGCCGCTGCGGAACCAGCGGTCGTGCGTGGGCCCCCAGTCGGTGAGCAGGAGCGCGCCCGCCGGGTACAGGTTCCGCGAGAGGAAGCGGGTCAGCGTCGGGGCGACATTCCAGGCCCCGGTCGAGAGGTAGATGACCGGCGCGCCCGCGTGCGCCGCCGCGAGGCGGTCGAGGAGCACGGCCATGCCCGGCGTGGGAACCCGGGCGTGCTCGTCGAGAACGAATGTGTTCCAGGCCGCCAGGAGCGGGCGAGGCAGGGTCGTCACCATGACGGTGTCGTCGACGTCGGAGATGATTCCGAGGCGCACCGTGGGAGCGACGATGAACAAGGGCGCTTCGACCGGTGCCGAGTCATCCGTGTGCAACCGCGCCACGTGCCAGCCCGGCGCGAGCCGGGCTTCGACGACGGTGTCGACCACGCCGCCCCGGTCGGCCTGCACCCGGTGCGTTCCCCCGCCGATCTCGATCGTCACGGTCACGTCGTTGACGGGCACGCTGGTGAAGCTGCGCCAGCCGCGGATGCCCGAATCCCGTCCGTCGGTGCGGCGCCGGGGTTGCTTCGCCTGGCTCTCGGGATCAACGGGTTTGGCCAGGAGCACACGACAGAGGATGCGCACCCGCTCGGTCGTCCCGTAGCCGGCGTAGGGGATGATGATCGGCCGGTAGCCGCGGTTGCGCGCGTACCGCTCCCGCACGTCGTGCAGCCAGTCCTCGGCGCGGGCGGCCCTGTGCATGATGCTCGCTGGGGCGGTCATGCTCGGCGTTTCGGGGGACTCTGACACCTACCCAGTCTGTCATGCGCGCCGCGACACGAAGCCACAGTCGGTAACCCGTAGGATATGACGAGTCGTCGAGGAGGAAACGTGTCACTTAATGACATCATCGGGGAGGGATCAGCCGGCCAGGGCCAGCAGATCCGCACCGAACCCATGCAGCAGCGCAGTGCAGCCCGACTGTCTGCCCTGCTCGACGCCGCCGCAGCAGTGGTCGACGAGGTCGGCTTCGACCGGATTACGACCGCGATGGTCGCCGAACGGGCCGGGGCCTCGATCGGCACGGTATACCGCTACTACCCCGACCGGGTCGCCGTGCTGCACGCGCTGCGCGAGCGCGCCGTGCTGCGTTTCCGTCAGCGTTTCGTCGAGGAGATGAAGCTCACCCGTCCGGAAACCTGGTGGGATGCCGTCGATTGCGCCGTCACCGCGTTCGTCGGGCTCTACCGGTCCGAGGCTGGTTTCCGCATCCTGCACTTCGCCGACCGTGAGCGCACGGCGGAGGTCGACTCGGTCGACGTCGAATTGGGCTTCTTCGCCCGTCGCCTCGCGGGCATCCTCGCCGAGGAGTTCGGCCTGCCGGCCGGGCCCGACCTGAACTTCCGGCTGGAAATGACCGTCGAAATGGCGGACGCCCTCCTGTCGCGCGCGTTCGCCTCCGACCTGCAGGGCGACGAACGGATCATCGCCGAATGCCGTCGGATCATGCACGACTACCTCGTGGGCTACTACGGGCCGAGCGTCGGCTCGAACGCCCCGGTCCTCTCCCACCACTCCTGAGGCGGCCCCGCGCGCCGGGCCCGGCGGGATTTTCGTTTCTGTGCGGCCAATCCGATTTAAGACCGACTCCGAATACAGTGTGGTTGGGTTCGCCGCGCGCTGACCTGGTCCCCGCGAGGAATGAGCCACATCCATGATCGAGTTCCGCTCGGTAAGCAAGCAGTTCCCCGACGGCACCCTGGCCGTCGATGACTTCAGCCTCGTGCTGCCCTCCCACAAGACCACCGTCCTGGTCGGCTCCTCCGGCTCGGGGAAGACCACCCTGCTGCGGATGATCAACCGCATGGTCGATCCCACCAGCGGCGCCATCGAGATCGACGCGGTCGACATCGCCGGCCTGGAGCCGGTCAAGCTGCGCCGCAGCATCGGCTACGTGATGCAGAACTCGGGGCTGCTGCCGCACCGCACCGTCGTCGACAACGTCGCCACCGTGCCGCTGCTCCGCGGCGTGCCGAAGAAGCGGGCGAGAGCGGATGGCCTGGCCCTGCTCGACACGGTCGGCCTCGAACGTTCCCTGGCGGATCGCTACCCGAGCCAGCTTTCCGGCGGACAGCAGCAGCGCGTCGGTGTGGCGCGGGGCCTCGCCGTGAACCCCAACATCCTGCTCATGGACGAGCCATTCGGGGCCGTCGACCCGATCGTGCGTGCCGAACTCCAGCAGGAACTCATCCGGCTGCAGCGAGAGCTCGGCAAGACCGTGGTCTTCGTCACCCACGACGTGGAGGAGGCGTTCCTGCTCGGCGACCAGGTCGTCATCCTGCGCCAGGGCGGGCGGATCGCGCAAGTCGGCTCCCCGACGGAGATCCTGGCGAGCCCGGCCGACGACTTCGTAGCCAGCTTCGTCGGCGCCGATCGGGGCAAGCGCGCCCTGCACCTGGAGAGCCATGGCGGCCGCGACATCCTCGTCGACAGCGAGGGTCGGCTGGCCGGGGTGCTCACCGGCGGGTCACGTCCCGGCGAGGCCGACCCGGTTCCGGGTTCGGGTGCTTCGGCGCAGGGTGGGGATTCCCGGTGACCTGGATCTGGTCGAACCTCGACTTCATCTGGGACCGCACCCTTGATCACCTCGTGCTCAGCGTGCCGCCGATCATCCTGAGCTTCCTGATCGCGCTCCCGATCGGGTGGCTGGCGCACAGATTCCGCCTGGGCCGCGGCTTCATCCTGATCTCGGTGGGTCTGCTCTACGCCATCCCCTCGCTGCCGCTGTTCGTGGTTCTGCCGGCGATCGTCGGCACCAGCGGCCGGGACCCGCTCAACCTGGTCATCGCACTCACGATTTACGGCGTCGCCCTGATGGTGCGGGTGGTCGCCGACGGCCTGGCCTCGGTCGACCCCGATGTGCGCCTGTCGGCCACCGCCGTGGGCTTCTCCGGCTGGGCCCTGTTCTGGCAGGTGCAGCTGCCGCTGGCCGGGCCGGTGCTCCTCGCGGGCCTCCGTGTTGTGGCCGTGAGCACGGTGAGCCTGGCGACGGTCGGCGCGGTGATCGGGGTGCAGAGTCTCGGCAGCCTGTTTACCGACGGCTTCCAGCGCGGGATCGAAGCCGAGATCGTGGCCGGGATCGTGTGCACCGTCCTGCTCGCCCTGGCCTTCGATGGGGCGCTCGTCGCGCTGGGGCGCTTGCTGATGCCGTGGTCGCGCCCGGCACGTCCGACGCGCTCGTCGGCCCCGTTAACCCCCGGGCCGAAAGCCCTGGGCGCGGCCGTTCACGGCGGAGAGGCGGCCAAATGACTCTCTTCCTGGACGCGCTGAACTGGATCTTCGACCCGGCTAACTACGTCGGGGACGGCTCCATCCCCTCGCGCCTGCTCGAGCATCTGGTCTTCACCTTCGTCACCCTCCTGATGGCGTCGATGCTCGCCCTTCCGCTCGGCTTCCTGATTGGCCACACCGGACGCGGCCGGGGCCTGGCGGTGGCGGTGTCCGGCGGGCTGCGGGCCCTGCCGACGCTCGGCCTGCTCACCCTGGTGGCGCTGTGGGTCGGTATCGGACTCGAGGCACCGTATGTGGCGCTGACCGTGCTGGCCATTCCGCCGGTGCTGGCCGGCGCGTATACCGGATTCGAGGCGATCGACCGGGCCACCATCGACGCCGCGCGCTCGGTGGGCATGTCCGAGTGGCAGATCGTGCGCAAGGTGGAAATCCCCCTGGGGCTGCCGCTGCTGATCGGCGGCCTTCGCTCGGGAACGCTGCAGGTCGTCGCCACGGCCACCCTGGCCGCCTACGTCGCGGACTTCGGGCTCGGTCGCTTCCTGTTCTCCGGACTGAAGACCCGCGACTACGCCGAGATGCTGGGCGGCTCGATCCTCGTGATCCTGCTGGCCCTGGTCCTGGAGGGTATTTTCTCGGTCATCCACAGAGTCATCCTGCCGCGCGGCGTTGCCGCGGGTCGGCCCACAGAAGTCCGGGCCGGGTCAGTCAGACCTCGCCCGGGGATGGAATCCACCATCGCGAAAGGAAGAAAATAGATGTTCACAGTAAAAAGAGGCCGGCTCGCGCTAGTCAGTGCGGCCTGGGTTGGGGCCGTCGTAGCCCTCGCAGGGTGTGCGTCCGGCGACCCGCTGGACAGCGGGTCGGATAAGGCGTCCGGCGACAAGTTGATTGTCGGATCGCAGGACTATTACTCGAACGAGATCATCGCCGAGATCTACGCCCAGGCGCTCGAGGCCAACGACATCGCCGTCGACCGGGACTTTCGCATCGGCCAGCGCGAGGTCTACCTTCCCGACATCGAGGCGGGCAAGATCGACGTGTTCCCCGAGTACACCGGAAGCCTGCTGCAGGCCCTCGACAAGAACGCGGCCGGGGGCACGAGCGACGAGACCTACGCAACCCTCCAGGAAGCCCTGCCCGAGGGTCTCCGCGTGCTCGACAAAGCCGATGCCTCCGACCAGAATTCCTGGACCGTCACCCAGGCGTTCGCCGACAAGTATAACCTGACCGACATCGAGTCCTTGAAGAACGTCACGGAGCCGATCGTGGTGGGCGGCAACGCCGAGCTCGAGACCCGGCCCTACGGACCGACGGCGCTCAAGGAGAAGTACGGCATCGAAACCGCCGGCTTCAAGCCGATCGAGGATGGCGGAGGCCCGCTGACCGTCAAGGCCCTCGTCGACGGTGACATCCAGATCACCAACATCTACACGGCCAGCCCGAACATTAAGTCGGACAAGCTCGTTGCCCTGGCCGACCCGGACGGGCTCTTCTTCGCCGACAACGTCGTGCCGGTGGTCTCCGACAGGGTCACCGACAAGGCCGAGAAGGTTCTCAATACGGTCAGCGCGGCCCTGTCCGCCGAGGACCTGGTGAGCCTGAACGCCCAGAGCTTCAACGACCAGAAGAAGGCCGAAGACATCGCTGCCGCCTGGCTCAAGCAGGCAAAACTGTTCTAGCCACTTCCCTACGAATTCGACGGATATTCTCGCCCGCAGGCCGGTTTCCCGGGCCTCGACGCCAGGCCGTGTTGGAGCAGATGGCCGACGCTATCGCTTACACCATGATGACGTTTGGGGAGACCATCTCCGCCGTGAACGGCACGACCAAGGGCGACGGGTCCGGAACCGTGGATCTCGAATTCAAGGGCAGCAAGGCAGTCAAGTAAGCCGGTGCAGCGTCCGACGCGGTGGCAGGGGGAGGTCGCCTTCGGGCGGTCCCCCTTCCTGCCCCGGGGCAAGGGCCTGGTCGTCGGCGAGCATCTCGACGAGCAGCGCGACCGCGCTCTCTGCCGGTTGGCGATCGGGAACCAGGGCGGGGCCCTGCGCCAGGCCCGATCGCGCGGCGGACGAGGGGAGGGCCGGACAGATCTCCGAGTCGCTCGCTGTCTCCTAGGCTGGGGTCGTGACCGGGTCAATCCAGCGTGCGGTGTTGCCCCGATGGTGGGACCCCGCGCGCGCCTTCGTCGCCCTCTATGAGAGCAGTCCGTACGCCTTCTGGCTGGACGCCGGCGAGGGCGCCGAGACCGGCGTCAGCTACCTGGCGGAGGCCGCCCCGGGTTCCCGGTTCGTGACCGCCTCCGTTCCGGACGGGACCGTCACTGTCACCGTGGTGGGCGCCCCGGATCCGTCCGTGGAGCCGGCGCCGGCGATCACGTCGCCGGAAACGATCTTCGAGTTCCTCCGCGAGGACCTCGCGCGCCGCGCCGCCCTGGACGACACGACGGAACAGGGTTTCCGCCTGGGCTGGGTGGGCTGGCTCGGCTATGAGCTCGGGGCGCAGACGGTCGGGACGCCCGTGCACGTGTCCCGGTACCCGGATGCCGCCCTGCTGGAGGTCAACCGCGCCCTCGTCTTCGACCACGCGGCCCGCACGGTCACTGCCCTCATCCACGTGCCCTCCGGGAGCGCCGAGAAGGGCACGGTGGACGGCGCGGGGAGCGCGGAGGACTGGGCGCGGGCGGTCAGCGCGACCCTGCGTGCGTCGCCGGAGCCGGTGCCGGCCGATGCCGCTCGGCCGGTGCCGGTCGATGCCTCGCAACCGCTGGCGCACTGGCGACACGACGCGGAACGCTACGCGGAGTTGATCCTCCGCTGCCAGGCGTCCATCCGCGAGGGCGACGCCTACCAGCTCTGCCTGACCAACGAGATCAGGATCGACGCGCGGCCGGACCCGGTCGTGGCCTACCTCGCCCTGCGCGCCGGGAGTCCCAGCCACCACGGCGGCCTGCTGCGCTTCGGCGCCACCGCCCTGCTCAGTGCCTCGCCGGAGCAGTTCCTGGCCGTCACCCGCGACGGCCTGGTCACCACGAAGCCGATCAAGGGCACCAGCCCGCGCGGGGGCACCGCCGCGCTCGACGACGAGCTGCGCGCCGGGCTGGAATCGAGCGAGAAGGAGCGCGCCGAGAACCTGATGATCGTCGACCTCATGCGCAACGACCTCGGCCGGATCGCCAAGCTGGGGTCGGTCACCGTCTCCAGCCTGCTCGCCGTGGAGAGTTACGCGCACGTGCATCAGCTGGTCAGCACCGTTGAGGCCCGGCTCGCCCCTGGCCTGTCCTCGGTGGACGCGGTCGCCGCCTGTTTTCCCGCCGGGTCGATGACGGGCGCCCCGAAAATCAGCGCCATGACCCTCCTCGACGACCTCGAGGAGGGCCCGCGCGGCATTTATGCCGGCGCGTTCGGCTACGTCGGGCTGGACGGCGCGGTGGACCTGGCCATGGTCATCCGCAGCATCGTGCTCGACGGCGACGGAGCATCCATCGGCACAGGCGGGGGAATCACGGCCCTGTCCGTTCCGGCCTCCGAGATCGAGGAGACCCGGATCAAGGCCGCTGCCCTGCTCGACGCCCTCGGCGCCGGCACCGCGCCCACGCGACGCCGCCACCCCGGGATTGAGTAACCTAGAACCTGGCCCAGCCGTCGGCGGATGCCGGCGAGCCGCACGTCCCCAACACCGCACCGAATGAGAGCCACGTGGCACACGAGCAGCACACCGCACCGACCGGCGCCGAGAGCGGCCGCGAGACCGACGAAGACCTCTATGACTTCGCGGCCATCCAGGCGAAGTGGCAGCCGGTCTGGGAGGAACGGAAGCCCTTCCGCACGAGCGACCCGGACGACACCCGCCCGCGCAAGTACGTGCTCGACATGTTCCCCTACCCCTCCGGTGACCTGCACATGGGCCACGCCGAGGTGTACGCGCTGGGCGACATCGTCGCCCGGTACTGGCGCCAGCAGGGCTTCAACGTGCTGCACCCGATCGGCTGGGACTCCTTCGGCCTGCCGGCCGAGAACGCCGCCATCAAGCGCGGCATCGACCCCCGGGCCTGGACCTACGACAACATCGCCCAGCAGAAGAAGAGCATGAAGCTCTACGCGGCATCCTTCGACTGGGAGCGCGAGCTGCACACCAGCGACCCCGAGTATTACAAGTGGAACCAGTGGCTGTTCCTGCAGCTCTACAAGAAGGGCCTCGCCTACCGCAAGGACAGCTGGGTGAACTGGGACCCGGTGGACCAGACCGTGCTCGCCAACGAGCAGGTCCTGCCGGACGGCACGTCCGAGCGCAGCGGCGCCGTTGTCGTGAAGAAGAAGCTCACCCAGTGGTACTTCAAGATCACCGACTACGCCGACCGGCTGCTCGACGACCTCAACCAGCTCGAAGGCAGCTGGCCGGCCAAGGTGATCACCATGCAGCGCAACTGGATCGGCCGGTCGATCGGCGCCGACGTCGACTTCGTGATCGAGGGCCGTGACACCCCGATCAGCGTCTTCACGACCCGCCCCGACACCCTGTTCGGCGCCACCTTCATGGTCGTCGCCCCGGACTCCGACCTGGGCGCCGAGCTCGCCGCCGGCGCTTCGCCCGCCGTTCAGGAAGCCTTCCAGGGCTACCTCACCCAGGTGCAGAACAGCACCGAGATCGAGCGCCAGAGCACCGACCGGGAGAAGACCGGCGTGTTCCTCGAACGCTACGCGATCAACCCCGCCAACGGGGAGCGCCTGCCCATCTGGGCGGCCGACTACGTGCTCGCGGACTACGGGCACGGCGCGGTCATGGCCGTCCCCGCCCACGACCAGCGCGACCTGGACTTCGCCCGCGCCTTCGACCTGCCCGTGCGGGTCGTCGTCGACACCACCGCCCCGATCACCGGCACGATCCCGGTGATCACCGAGGCCATGCTCGACGGCAGCGAGGAACTCCCGCCTTTGGACCCCGCGGCCACGGGCATCGCGCTGACCGGGGAGGGCCGCCTGATCAACTCCGGCGCGCTCAACGGGCTGAGCAAGAACAACGCCGTCAAGCGGATGATCGAACAGCTCACCAGCGACGGCACCGGCCGGACGGCGAAGAACTATCGCATCCGCGACTGGCTGATCTCGCGCCAGCGCTACTGGGGCACCCCGATCCCGATCATCCATGGCGAGGACGGCTCCGAGATCCCGGTCCCCGAGGACCAGCTTCCCGTCCTCCTGCCCTCCAGCGAGGGCCTGGACCTCACGCCCAAGGGCACCTCGCCGCTCGGCGGGGCGACGGACTGGGTCAACGTGCGCAACCCGATCGACGGCACTCCCGCCCGCCGCGACGCGGACACGATGGACACCTTCGTCGACAGCTCCTGGTACTTCCTGCGCTTCCTGAACCCCAACGACGACACCCAGGCCTTCGACCCGAAGGAAGCCGAGAAGTGGGCGCCGGTCGACCAGTACGTCGGCGGCGTCGAGCACGCCATCCTGCACCTGCTGTACGCGCGCTTCATCACCAAGGTGCTCTTCGACCTGGGTCACGTCACCTTCACCGAACCGTTCACCTCGCTGCTGAACCAGGGCATGGTCGTGCTGGACGGCGCCAAGATGTCCAAGAGCAAGGGCAACCTCGTCTACTTCACAGAGGAGGTCGAGCGGCACGGCGTCGACGCCGTGCGCCTGACCATGGCCTTCGCCGGCCCGCCCGAGGACGACATCGACTGGGCGGATGTCTCGCCGGTCGGTTCGGCCAAGTTCCTCGCCCGCGCGTGGCGCATGGCCAGGGACGTCACGAGCGCGCCCGGCATCGAGTGGAAGACGGGCGACCAGGCCCTGCGTCGGGTGACTCACCGGTTCCTCGCCGACGCCCCATCGCTCATCGAGGCGTTCAAGTTCAACGTCGTCGTCGCCCGCCTGATGGAGCTCGTGAACGCCACCCGCAAGGTGATCGACACGGGCGCCGGGGGCGGGGATGCCGCGGTCCGCGAGGCGGCCGAGACGACCGCGATGGCGCTGAACCTGTTCTCGCCGTACACGGCGGAGGACATGTGGGAGCGCCTCGGCTACGAGCCGTGCGTCGCCCTGGCCCAGTGGCGCAAGGCCGACCCGACGCTTCTCGTGGCGGAAGCGGTCACCGCCGTCGTGCAGGTCGACGGCAAGGTGCGCGCCCGCCTCGAGGTGTCGCCGAAGATCACGAGTACGGACCTGGAGAAGCTGGCCCGCGAGTCGGCCGCCATCATCCGCTCGGTGGGCGACCGCGAGATCGTGAACGTGATCGTGCGCGCCCCGCGCCTGGTCAGCATCGTCACGAAGCCCTGACCTCCCCGCGAAACCGCAGTTGTGCCATTTATGAAGGTCGTTTAGCGCGCACAACTGCGGTTTCGCGGGCCGGGAGGAGACCTCCACAGGCGGCGGCGGGGGAGATTGCGCACGGGTTGGGGCCGGCGCGGGAGCGGAGCCGGGGCGCGGCCTAGCCTTCCGGCATGGAGTCCGACGAGGCGAGTGATGCCCTCGCACGCCTCGCCCCGTCGGCGCGTGCCCCGGAACGCGCGCGCCGCCGCATCGGGGTGGGCGCCGCGGTTGTGCTGTTGATTGTCGCGCTGGTGACCGCCGTCGTCGTGTCCGCATTCGGGCAGCCGCCGGGGCACGTCGTCGTGCCCGTCGGCAGCGGCCCGGGAACCGGGTCGTCCGGAGGCAACAACGAGGGGTCCGGCGTTCCCACGTCCCCCTCGGCAGACAGCGGCGGCATCCTGTTCGTTCACGTACTCGGCGCGGTTCGGCGGCCCGGTCTCTTCGAAGTCCGCGACGGGGCGCGGGTGATCGACGTCGTCGCGGCCGCCGGTGGCCTCCTGGCCACGGCCGACCCGGACGGCGTCAACCTGGCCAGGCTCGTGGGCGACGGGGAGCAGCTCTACATTCCGAAGCTCGGCGAAACGCAACCCGGTACCCCGCCGGGCGGGTCCGGCGGCGCGGCCCACGCCGCCGGCGGGAAGGTCAGCCTCAACTCCGCGAGCGCTTCGGAACTCGACACCCTCCCGCGGATCGGGCCGCTGATGGCCCAGCGCATCATCGACTACCGGGAGGCCAACGGCCCGTTCGCCGCCGTCGAAGACCTCCGCAATGTGACCGGAATCGGCGACAAGACCTTCGACGGCCTGAAGGCGCTGGTCACGCCGTGACGGCCGACCTGCGCCTGGCCGCCCCGGCCGCAGCCTGCTGGCTCACTGCCGGGGTGCTCTGCGCCGCTCCGGGGCAGGTGGCTGCGGCGGCTGGTCTGCTCTGGCTGGGGTCGGTGGCGGCCATCGGGATCGGCCTCGTCGATCGTTGGCCTCGGCGGTCGCGGTCCCAGAAAGGGTCTCAGCTTCGGGGGCGATGGCGAGCCCCGGCGCCAGCCCCGGGCCGCCCGGGTTGGCGCGCCCTGTGGGGTACGCTCGGCGTCACCTTCGCCGCCGCCGCGCTCGTCGCCACGGTCATCGCCGCCACCGCGTCCGCGCGGCTCCCGGGCGAGGTGAGGTCGGCCGCTGAACGGCACGCGATCGTCACCGGCACCGTCACGATCGGCACGATGGCCGCCGAGACGCAATCGTTCCAGGGTTTCAGCGGCTTCTCCAGTCGGGTCCGGTTCCGCGGCACCCTCACCGAGCTGCGGCTGGACGGCCGGACCGTGCCGGTGTCCGTTCCCGTGGTGGTGTTCGCCGAATCCACTGCTTCCGCTTCGCGCGCGCTGGAGATCGGTTCCTCCGTGCGGCTGACCGGCACGGTTCAGGTCGCCCAACCGGGGGATGCCGCGGCGGTTCTCTTCTTCGGACGCGGCCCACCGGAGGCCGGCACGGGTCCGCCGTGGTGGCTCGGGTGGGCCGGGGAGCTCCGGCACGGGTTCTCCGATGCGGCCTCCCGGCTGCCCGGCGACGGCGGCGACCTGCTGCCCGGCCTCGCCATCGGCGACACCACAGCGGTGAGCGACGAGCTGGACGGCGAGATGAAGACGAGTTCGCTGAACCACCTCACCGCCGTCTCGGGAGCGAACTGCGCGGTCGTGATCGCGTCGATCATGCTGCTCGGCGGGGCTCTCCGCCTGCGCCGAGGCGTGCGGATCGCCCTGTCCCTGGCGGTGCTCGTGGGTTTTGTGACGCTCGTGACGCCCGAGCCGAGCGTGCTCCGGGCCGGGGTGATGGCATCCGTCGTGCTGCTCTCGATCGGCATCGGGAGGCCCGGCGGCGGGGTGCCGGCCCTCGCCCTGGTCGTGATCGTGCTGCTGGCCGGCGACCCGTGGCTGTCCCGCAACTACGGCTTCGCGCTGTCGGTGCTCGCGACGGCGGGCCTGCTGGTCCTCGCCGGTCCCGTGACCCGGGCGCTGTCCCGCTGGATGCCCACCGGCCTCGCCGCCCTCATCTCGATCCCGCTCGCCGCTCAACTCGCCTGCCAGCCCGTACTCGTGCTGCTGAGCCCCAGCCTCCCGCTCTACGGGGTGCCGGCGAACCTGCTGGCGGCCCCGGCCGCGCCCCTGGCGACGGCCGTGGGACTCCTCGGCTGCCTGCTGCTGCCGTGGGCTCCTGGGCTCGCCGGGACCCTCCTGGGCGCGGCCTGGCTGCCGTCGGCGTGGATCGCCGCGGTTGCTCGAACTACGGCAGCCCTGCCGGGAAGCCGGCTGCCGTGGCCCGGCGGGGCTGTCGGCCTCACCGGCATCGTGCTCGTCACGCTTCTCGTCCTGATCCTCGTCTTCCGGCAGGCGGGAGCGCGCGGCGCGCGGCGGCGGACCGCGGCGCTGGCCCTGCTGCTGGCCTCGCTCGGCGCATATTCCGGGTCGCTCATCGGCACCGGGGTCGGGCGGGCCGCCGCCTTCCCCGACGACTGGCAGATCGCAGCCTGCGACATCGGCCAGGGTGATGCCGTGGTCGTGCGCGACGGGGACCGGTACGCGCTCATCGACGTCGGACCGGACCCGAAACCGCTCGCCGCCTGCCTCCGCACCCTCGGCATCGACCGGATCGACCTGCTCGTGCTCACCCACTACGACATGGACCACATCGGCGGGATCGACGCCGTGCTCGGCCGGGTGGACACCGCCCTGGTCGGGATCCCCGAGAACGACCAGGACCGGCGCCTGCACGACCGGCTCGCCGAGGGCGGCGCGCTGCTGCGGCAGTCTGCCCGGGGCGACAGCGGGGCCCTCGGCGGGCTGCGTTGGGAGATCCTCTGGCCGGTCAGGGGCTCACCGGTGATGCAGGTCGGCAACCCGGGAAGTGTGACGATCGGCTTCGACGGGCGCGGCATCCGGTCGCTGTTCCTCGGAGACCTGGGCGAGGAGGCGCAGGACGCCATGTCGCGCGCGTCCAGGCCGGCGGCACTGGATGTCGTGAAGGTCGCCCACCACGGTTCGGCCGACCAGAGCCCGGAGCTGTACGCCCGCCTCCGCGCCACGGTCGGGCTGATCGGGGTCGGCGCGGACAACGGCTACGGGCACCCGACGGATGCGCTGCTGGACATGCTCTCCGGAGTCGGAACGACCGCCTTCCGCACCGACCGGCAGGGGATGCTCGTGGTTGCGCCGGCCGCCCAGCGCGGCGGCGCGCTCACCGTGTGGACCGAGAAGGTGCCGCCCCGGGCGAGTGGGAGCCCGGGCGAGTGGGAGCCCGGGCGCGCGCGACAGCCGGCGCGCGGGCCCGTCACCGGCCCCGGCTAGGCTGGAACGAGCAATCGAAGGGAACCGCGTGGCCGCTCGCACCACCGCACCACGGGCACAGAAGCCGGCCCAGAAGTCGGCCTCGAAGTCGACGCCGAAGACCGCGGCTATCCCGCAGCTGGCCTGGCACCAGGTGCGTCCGGCGCCGGTCCTGCTGGTCTCCGGCACCGAATCATTCCTGGCCGAACGCGCCATCCGGCAGCTCCGGGACTTCCTGAAGCTCGAGGACCCCGAGCTCGAGGTCAGCGACGTGCAGGCCGACAGCTACGCGCCCGGCGAAATTCTCACCCTGGCCAGCCCCTCGCTGTTCGGGGAGCCTCGCCTGATCCGGGTGCGCTCCGTCGAGAAGTGCACCGACGCGTTCCTCACCGAGGCCCTCGACTACCTGCAGAACCCGGCCGAAGACACCTACCTGGTGATGCGGCACGGCGGGGGAGTGCGCGGCAAGAAGCTCCTCGACACGATCCGCAGCGGCGTCGGCGGCGGCATCGAAATCGTCTGCGCCGAACTCAAGAAGGACACCGACAAGTACGACTTCGCCTCGGCCGAATTCAAGACCGCGGGCAAACGCGTGACCGCCAGCGCCCTGCGCGCCCTCGTTTCGGCGTTCTCGGATGACCTCGCCGAGCTGTCGGCCGCCTGCCAGCAGCTGATCTCCGATTCGAGTGCGGAGGTCACCGAGGTCACCGTCGATCGCTACTACGGCGGCCGGGTCGAGGCCAACGCGTTCAAGGTGGCCGACTCGGCCATCGCCGGGCGCCACGGGGAGGCGCTGGTCACGCTCCGGCATGCGCTGTCCTCCGGGGCAGATCCGGTGCCCATCGTCGCCGCCTTCGCCATGAAGATCCGCACGATGGCCAAGCTGTTCGGAGTCCGGGGCGGTTCCGGCCAGCTCGCCTCCCAGTTCGGACTCGCGCCCTGGCAGGTGGAGCGTGCCCAGCGGGACCTCCGCGGCTGGAGCGACGAGGGCCTGGCCCGCTGCATCACCATGCTCGCCGAGACGGATGCGAACGTGAAGGGCGGCGGTCGCGACCCCGTGTTCGCGCTCGAGCGCCTCATCGGCGTGATCGCGCGGCGCGGCGAAGACTGACCGGCGGGGCCGCTGCTCGCCGACGTCGCCGGTTCCGGTCGAGACCGCCCGGTGCACCGGGGCAACTCGACCGGAACCGTTCGACTAGGCGGAACCGTTCGACTAGGCGGAACCGTTCGACTAGGCGGAACCGTTCGACTAGGCGGAACCGTGCAACTAGGCGACGAACGCAAAAAAAGTCCCCGCCGGCGAGGGCGGGGACTTATGAACCGAGGGCCGAAGCCCCGGTCGGAGACTACTTGAGGGCGGAAACCGACTTCGCGAGCGCGGACTTCTTGTTCGCGGCCTGGTTGCTGTGGATGACGCCCTTGCTGACGGCCTTGTCGAGCTTCTTCGAAGCGACGGCGAGGCTGGCGACGGCCTTGTCCTTGTCACCGGAGGTGATCGCGGCGCGCGCGATGCGGATAGCGGTCTTGAACTCGCTCTTGACCGCCTTGTTGCGCTCCTGGGACTTCTTGTTGGTGAGGATGCGCTTGATCTGCGACTTGATGTTTGCCACGTTTGCACGCTTTCGTTTAGATTCTTTTACGGACATGCCACTCAGCGGTAGAGGGCGCTTCGCGGCGAAAATCGTGTGGGGTGGGACCCAACACGCAAGCCAACAGGAAACGATACCAGCTATTGGCCCGGCCCGACAATCGGCCCCGGCTCCCCGCCCGCTTCCTCGGCCGGGAAATCCGCCGACAGCTCGGCGGCCACCCCGCGGAGCACCGCGGTGAAGCGCTGCGGTTGCGCGAGGCTCACCAGGTGGGTCGCGCCCGGCACGATCACGCGGCGTCCGCGACGGCAGGCCGCGAGGAAGCGCCGTTCGTTCAGGCGGAACTGGTCCAGGGCCCCATTCACCAACCACACCGGCCCCGGGTAGGCGGCCAGGCTCGCCAGCGGCCGGAGAGTCCCGGTGGCGCGCAGCCCGGCATCCATGACGTCCAGGGCCACGCCCCCGGCGAGCACGTCGTGCGCACCCTGGCGGGGAACCAGGGCGCGCACCATCGTCGTGTGCAGCCAGAGCCCGCGGTCGGGCAGCAGACGGATGCCCCTGGCCAGGCCGCGGTATGCCGCAAGTCCCGGTCCTCCCGGCACCGTGGAGCAGCCGGCCGCCACGAGCCCGGCCACCCGCTCGGGGTGCGCGCCGGCGTAGGCGATCGCGTAGTAGCCGCCGAGCGACAGGCCGACGAGCATCACCCGGCCGCCGAGTGCGGTCACGCCGGCATCGATCTCGCGGAGGGCGCCCTCCACTGTGAACTCCTCGCCGAGCAGCGCGCCGTGGCCCGGCAGGTCGATCGCGAGCACGGAGTGCCCGTCGTCTCGGAGCCGCTCCACCTGCTGCCGCCACATCGAGGCCGAGGTGCGGATGCCGTGCACGAGCAGGATCGGGATGGCGGCCATCAGCTGTTCCTGATGGTTCCGGCGGCCCGGGCCGCTGCCACGGCCGAGGTGCGCGAGCCGACCCCGAGTTTGGCGAAGATGTGCGCGAGGTGGGACTTGACCGTGGCCTCGCTGAGGAACAGGTCCTGGCCGATCTGGCGGTTCGACCGCCCGGCCGCGACGAGCGTGAGCACCTCGGCCTCCCGCAGCGACAGCCGGGTCTCCGGCACCCGGGCGCGGGTGTCCAGTCGCGAGGCGACGGCGGGCGCGAGCGCGCTCTCCCCGGCCGCCGCAGCGCGGACGGCCGCGATGAGCTCGGCCGGCGGGGCGTCCTTGAGCAGGTAGCCGCTGGCCCCGGCCTCGATCGCGCCCAGGATGTCGGCATCCGTGTCGTAGTTGGTCAGGACGAGCACGCGAGGCGCTCCCGGGCGCGAACGCACGGCCCGGGTCGCCTCCGCTCCCTGCAGCGCCCCGGTGAACTGCAGGTCCATCAGCACCACGTCGACGCCGCCCGCCGCGGCGACCGCGACCGCGTCCTCCGCGCTGCCGGCCTCCGCCGCGACGTCCATGTCCGCCTCGGCCGAGAACAGGGCGCGCAGGCCAGCGCGCACCACCGGGTGGTCGTCGGCCAGGAGGAGGCGGATCACGCCGCACCCTCGCCCAGCGGGAAGGTCACGGCGACCGCGGTCCCGCGCCCCGGGCGCGACTCCACCACGAACGTTCCGCCGAGCTGCTCCACCCGCTGCCGGATGGCGACCAGCCCGAACGACTCGGTGCGGAGCCCGGGCGTGGGCTCCGTCGCGGTGAAGCCCCGCCCGTTGTCGACGACATCGAGCGTGACCTCGTCGCTCATGTAGCTGAGGGTGACCTCGGCGCGGGTCGCCGCCGCGTGCTGGACCACATTGGCCAGCGAGCCCTGGGCGATCCGCAGCAGGGTGGCTTCGAGCCGCATGGGCAGCTCGACCGGCTCCCCGGTGACGTGCAGGCTCACCGCCGTCGCCTCCCGGCTCCCGGCGGCCTCGCGGGTCACGGTGTCGGCCAGGCGGGCGAGGGCGCCGGGGAGGGTCTGGGTGTCCAAGGCCGGGGGAGTGAGCTCGCGGATGAACCGGCGTGTCTCCTGCAGATTCGCGGCCGCGGTGTCCCTGGCCAGGCGCAGGTGCTCGAGCGCCGCGGCATCCGTCACCGTGCGTTCGGCGGCATGGATCAGCAGCTGGATGCTGGACAGGCCCTGGGCGAGCGTGTCGTGGATCTCGCGGGCGAGCCGTCCGCGCTCGGCCAGGATGCCCGCCTGGCGTTCGGTCGCGGCGAGGTCGGCTTGGGCGCCCCGAAGCTCACCGATCAGGGCCTGGCGTTCGGCGGCCTCGCGCAGCAGCGCCCGGTAGCCCAGCCCGATCGCGACGGCCACGCCGGCGCCGACCAGCGGCCCGAGCGCGGCCCCCACGCTGAAACCGAGGTTGCGGCTGAGCGCCCACACCGCCAGCAGCACGCTGACCAGGACGAGCGGCACGCCCCAGCGGAGGGGGAGCACATGGAGCTGGAGGAAGAACAGCGGGAAGACGATATACGCGGCGTCCTGGGCCAGGAGGGTGAGAGCGAGCCACTCCACGAGCAGCAGGCCCAGCCAGACCGGGATGATCCACCGTTCCCGGCGCGTGCGGGCGAGGTAGCTGCCGCCGAAGTAGCTGCCGAGGAACACGGCCGCCAGGCCGACGATCAGAGCTGGGTCGGGCCAGGCGCCGAACAAGGCGCGCACCACGACCAGGGCGGTCAGCGCGGCGATCAGCAGGTGGAGTCCCATTCGCAGCCCGGTGAACACCGGGGTGAGCGCCGACAAAGGCAGGCCGCCGCCGATGCTGGCGGACGGCAGGGTGGTGACAGGGCCTGGGGCGACTGGGCCCGGGGCGGCAGGGCTGGACATTGCGCCCAGCCTAACCAGAGCGGATGCTCCCGGGCATCCATCGAAGGGATGACCGTCGGGAGTGGCTAGGGTCGAGTCATGACTTCACCGCTGAATTCCGCCCGCGTGATCGCCCTCGTCAACGCCCGGGTCGTCCCGGTCGCCGGCGACCCGATCGAACGGGGCACCGTGCTGATCGAGGACGGACTGATCTCCGCGGTCGGCGCCGACCTGTCCATCCCGGGCGGCGCCGTCATCATCGACGCGGCCGGCAAGTGGGTGTTGCCCGGCTTCATCGAGGCGCACGGCCATGTCGGCATCGACGAGGAGGCCAACGGCTGGGCCGGCAACGACACCAACGAGATGACCGACCCCAACACGGCCGGCGTGCGTGCCATCGACGCGATCAACATCGACGATGAGGGATTCCGGGACGCCCTGGCCGGGGGAGTCACGACGATCGTGGTGAAGCCGGGCTCCGGCAACCCGATCGGCGGGCAGACGGTCGCGATCAAGAGCTGGGGCGGCCGCACCGTCGACGAGCAGGTCATCAGCGAGTCGGTCAGCGTCAAGTCCGCCCTCGGCGAGAACCCCAAGCGGGTCTACGGCGACAAGAAGCAGACCCCGAGCACCCGGTTGGGCGTGAGCCTGATCATCCGCCGGGCCTTCGTCGAGGCCCGCAACTACGCCGAGGCGCGTGACGCCGCCGCGGCGAAGAACGAACCCTTCACCCGTGACCTCGGCAAGGAGGCCCTGGCCCGGGTGCTCTCCGGTGAGCTCGCCTGGGATCAGCACGTGCACCGCCACGACGACATCGCCACCGCACTCCGCCTGGCCGACGAATTCGGCTACCGCCTGGTGATCAACCACGGCACCGAGGGGCACAAGCTCGCCGACGTGCTCGCCGAGCGCGACATCCCGGTGATCTTCGGGCCGCTGTTCACCTCCCGCACCAAGGTCGAGCTCCGCGACCGCGCGATCGGCAACCTCGTCGCGCTTGCCGCGGCCGGGGTGCGGGTGGCCATCACCACCGACCACCCCGTCGTCCCGATCAATTTCCTCGTGCACCAGGCGTCGTTCGCCGTCAAGGAGGGCCTGCCGGCGCGGGTTGCGCTCGAGGCCCTCACGGTGAACCCGGCCGCGATGATGCGCCTGCAGGACCGCGTCGGTTCGCTCACGCCGGGCCTCGACGCGGATGTCGTGGTCTGGTCGGGCGACCCGCTCGACATCAACTCCCGCGCCGAACTCGTGCTCATCTCCGGGGTCGAGGTCTACCGCTGGTCCGACGGCGCCGGACGTGTCGTCGAGCGCAGCGAACGGCTCGCTGTGCGCGGGTAGACCTGCGGCGCCGCTGAGCATGAAAGAATTGGGGCACCATGTCACCCAGAGCTCTCAAGGCGCTTGAACCGTCCGCCACCCCGCCGGCGTTCATCCGTAACTTCTGCATCATTGCCCACATCGACCACGGTAAGTCGACCCTGGCCGACCGGATGCTGCAGATCACCGGGGTCGTCGACGAGCGTTCCATGCGGGCGCAGTACCTCGACCGGATGGACATCGAGCGCGAGCGCGGCATCACGATCAAGAGCCAGGCCGTGCGGATGCCGTGGGAGCTCGAGGGCCAGACCTACGCGCTGAACATGATCGACACGCCCGGCCACGTCGACTTCACCTACGAGGTCTCCCGCAGCCTCGCCGCCTGCGAGGGCGCGATCCTGCTCGTCGACGCGGCCCAGGGCATCGAGGCGCAGACCCTCGCGAACCTCTACCTCGCCCTCGAGAACGACCTCACCATCATTCCGGTGCTGAACAAGATCGACCTGCCGGCGGCCGACCCCGACAAATACGCGAAGGAGCTGGCCAGCCTCATCGGCGGCAGCCCCGACGACGTGCTGCGGGTGTCCGGCAAGACCGGCGTGGGCGTGAGCGAACTGCTCGACCGGGCCACCCGGCTCATCCCGGCCCCGGTCGGAAACCCGGATGCCCCCACCCGCGCGATGATCTTCGACTCGGTCTACGACAGCTACCGCGGCGTGGTCACCTACGTGCGCATGATCGACGGCAAGCTGGGCCCGCGCGAGAAGATCCAGATGATGTCCACCCGCGCCACCCACGAGATCCTCGAGATCGGCGTCAGCTCGCCCGAGCCGACCCAGAGCCAGGGACTCGGCGTCGGAGAGGTCGGCTACCTGATCACGGGCGTGAAGGACGTGCGCCAGTCCAAGGTCGGCGACACGGTCACCACCGCGGTGAAGCCGGCGACGGTCGCCCTGCCCGGCTACACCGAGCCCAAGCCGATGGTCTTCTCCGGGCTGTACCCGATCGACGGCAGCGACTACCCGGCCCTGCGCGAAGCGCTCGACAAGCTCAAGCTCTCCGACGCGTCCCTCGTCTACGAGCCGGAGACATCCGTGGCCCTCGGCTTCGGTTTCCGCTGCGGCTTCCTCGGCCTGCTCCACCTCGAGATCATCACCGAACGCCTCGACCGGGAGTTCGGCCTCGACCTGATCACGACCGCGCCCAGCGTGATCTACGAGGTCACCACCGACGACAAGAAGACGGTCACGGTGACGAACCCGAGCGAATTCCCGAACGGGAAGATCGCGAAGGTCGAGGAGCCAGTCGTCAAGGCGGCCATCCTGGCCCCCAAGGACTACGTCGGCGTGATCATGGAACTCTGCCAGAGCCGCCGCGGCACCCTCCTCGGCATGGACTACCTCGGCGAGGACCGGGTCGAGATCCGCTACACCATGCCCCTCGGCGAGATCGTGTTCGACTTCTTCGACAACCTCAAGAGCCGCACGGCCGGCTACGGCTCGCTCGACTACGAGCCGATCGGCTCGCAGGAAGCAGACCTGGTCAAGGTGGACATCCTGCTCCAGGGCGAGCAGGTCGACGCGTTCAGCGCGATCGTGCACCGCGACAAGGCCTACGAGTACGGCGTGCTGATGACCGGGCGGCTGCGGAAGCTCATTCCGCGGCAGCAGTTCGACGTGCCGATCCAGGCCGCGATCGGCGCCCGGATCATCGCCCGCGAGAGCATCAGCGCCATCCGCAAGGACGTGCTGGCCAAGTGCTACGGCGGCGACATCTCCCGCAAGCGCAAGCTCCTCGAGAAGCAGAAAGAGGGCAAGAAGCGCATGAAGATGGTCGGCCGGGTCGAGGTGCCGCAGGAGGCATTCATCGCGGCGCTCTCCGGCGACGAACCGCCCAAGAAAGAGAAGAAGTAGCCGGATGCGCCGGGAAACCTTCACCGACGCCGCCGTCACCTACGGGGCCATCGGCGGCACCCTCGCGCCCGACCTGCTCCGCTACCCGCCCCAGGGGCACCGGCCGCAGGAGCGCAGCGTGCGGCTCGGCAGCGGCGAAGTGCGCTTCCGCCTGGCCTCGCGGTCGCTGATGACCTGGGGTGTGCAGCGCGGCAGCGGCATGAGCGTCACCGACCTGGAAAGCGGAACCGGGGTGCAGTACTCCGGCCTCCGGTTCAACGCCGACGGCACCGCTGCGGCCGACCAGAACGGATCGGACAACGAAGAGACCTTCTCGGACGACGGCACGCCCTACATCATCAACGGCATGACGGCCCGGCTCAGGGTTCCCTTCGGTCCGTTCACCGTGACGGCGCCGGTGCGCGTGGTCTACGTGATCGACGAGGTCGACCGGGTCGGCTTCGCCTACGGCACGATGAAGGGCCACCCGGAAAGCGGCGAGGAATCCTTCGTCGTCGCCCGGCACGAGGACGACTCCGTCTGGCTGACGGTCAGGGCCTTCTCCCGCCCGAGCACCTGGTACTACCGCCTGGTCTGGCCGATCCTGCGGATGCAGCAGGCGCGGTTCACCCGGAGCTACCTCCGGGCCCTGCACCCCGCCGGCGCGGCGTAGGCGCCGATGGCCGGTCCTCAGCCCCTCGGAGACCCTGCCCCGGCGGACGGCCTGCTGCCCGCCGGGGCGGCGGTCGGCGCGCCGGAGCGCGACTTCGGCGTCTACCTGCACGTGCCGTTCTGCCGCGTGCGCTGCGGCTACTGCGACTTCAACACGTACACGGCGACCGAGCTGCGCGGCGTCAAGCAGAGCGACTACGCGAGCCAGGCCGTCCTCGAGGTCGAGGCGGCGGGCCGCATCCTGACAGACTCCGGGCTGCCGGCCCGCGAGGCCTCGACCGTCTTCTTCGGCGGCGGCACCCCGACGCTGCTGCCGGCCGAGCACCTGGCCCGGATGCTTGCGTCGGTGAGGTCCGTCTGGGGCATCGCCGCGGGCGCCGAGGTCACCACGGAGGCGAACCCCGACTCCGTCGACGAGGCCTACCTGGCCCACCTTGCCGGCGCCGGCTTCACCCGGGTTTCGTTCGGCATGCAATCGGCCGTGCCGCGCGTGCTGGCCACCCTCGAACGCACCCACGACCCCGAGCGGGTGCCGCTCGTCGTGCGCTGGGCCAGGGACGCCGGGCTCGACGTCAGCCTCGACCTCATCTACGGCACGCCGGGGGAGACCCTCGCCGACTGGCGAGCCAGCCTGGAGCACGCGATTGCACAGGCCCCCGACCACCTGAGCGCGTACTCGCTGATCGTCGAGGAGGGCACCAAGCTCGCCCGGCAGATCCGGCGCGGGGAACTCGTCCAGCCCGACGAAGACCTGCAGGCGGACTTCTACGAGCTGGCCGACGAACTGCTCGCCGCCGCCGGGTACTCCTGGTACGAGGTGAGCAACTGGGCCACGGACGACGCCCACCGTTCCCGCCACAATCTCGCCTACTGGCGCAGCCAGGACTGGTGGGGCGTCGGTCCCGGCGCGCACAGCCACATCGGCGGCGTGCGCTGGTGGAACGTCAAACACCCAGCCGCCTACGCGGACCGGGTGCTCTCCGGGCTCTCGCCTGCGGCCGGCCGGGAGACGCTCGACGACGCGACCCGGGAGGTGGAGCGGGTGCTGCTGCGGAGCCGCATCCGGGAGGGCATTGCGGTCGCATCGCTGTCGCCGCAGGGACGCCGCGAGGTCGCCGGGCTGATCGCCGACGGGCTGATCGACGGCGCGGCGGCGATCGGCGGCTCGATCGAGCTGACCCTCCGGGGCCGGCTGCTGGCGGACGCGGTCGTCCGGCGCCTGACCGACTGACCGCGCCGGCAGCCGATCCCTAGCTGACGAACTTGATCGTGAGCGGGTAGGTGTAGTACCGGCCGGTGTTGGCTGCCATCGCGGCCATGATTCCGAAGACGATGGCGAGGATCCACGCGGCGGCGAGGATGAGGAAGCCGATCAGGAGGATCGCGGTGACGCCGCCCACGATGTAGGCGATCAGCAGGGTGATCTGGAAGTTCAGGGCCGTCGCCGTGTGCGCGCGGATGAACGGTCCGCGGTCCTTCAGCACGAGGTAGCCGATCAGCGCCGGCAGCGGGCCGAAGAGGATTCCGCCGATGTGGATGAGCGTCGCCCAGAGCTTCTCGTCGGCCGGGTTCATCGGGGTCGGGGCCTGGTACTGGTTCGAGGGGGGAGGTGCTGAGGACATTCGAACTCCTTATGGTCTGGGTCGGCACGGTCTGGGTCGGCCCTGTGCGGTCACGCCGACACCAGAGTAGCGGCCGGGCTACTTGATCAGGCGAACCGCGAACGGGTAGCGGTAGTGGTGTCCGTCCTTGGCCTGCTGGAAGCCGAGGATGGAGAAGATCAGGCTCACGACCCACAGCGCCACGGAGAAAATCCCGAAGATCCCACCGATTCCGAAGGTGATCGACGCCAGGAAGCTGGCGATGATGTTGATCGCCACGTAGCCGAAGACGAGGGTGATCTGGAAATTGAGGGCTTCCTTGGCTTCCTCCGCCGTGAAGCGGCCGCGATCCTTGAAGATCAGCCAGATGAGCAGGGACGGGAAGAAACTCAGGATGCCGCCGAGGTGGGCGAAGGAGGCCCACTGCCGGTCGTCGGTCTCGGTGAGCGGGGCGGCCGGAACCGGGGCGGGGCCCTGGTACGGGGCCCGGTAGGGGTCCTGGGGCGGTCGCTGGCCGCGGTACGGGTCGTCGGGGATCTGGGCGTTCGGATCGCTCATCGGGGTGCCTTTCAGCGAATGGTGCTCGTCGGCTGCCGGGGATTCCCGCGCCGATATGCATAAGCTACTGCCCCCGATCCGCTTGTAGCAATGGGTGATCCCGTGCGGGTCGCGGTATGATTGGCACTCAGGAAGGGCGAGTGCCAACACCGCCAACCACATGCCACGAGAACACGGCAGCACGAGCGGAGAGGGAAGCGATCCGTCATGGTATCTGATCGCAGCCTCGAGGTCCTGCGGGTCATCGTGCAGGACTACGTCGCTTCACGGGAACCCGTCGGGTCGAAGACCATCGTCGATCGGCACTCCTTTGGTGTGTCTGCCGCGACGATCCGCAACGACATGGCCCTCCTCGAGGAGGAAGAGCTGATCGTCGCCCCGCACACCTCGTCCGGGCGCATCCCCACCGACAAGGGCTACCGGGTCTTCGTCGACCACCTGGCCGACCTGCGACCGCTGTCCGCGGCTGCGCGAGGGGCCATCGAGACCTTCCTGGGCGAGTCCGCCGACCTCGACGAGGTTCTGGCCCGGAGCGTCAGGCTGCTCTCCCAGCTCACCCACCAGGTCGCCCTGGTGCAGTATCCGTCCCTGTCCCGCGCCAGGGTGCGCCACATCGAACTCGTTCCCCTAGGCGGCACCCGCATCCTGTCCGTGCTCATCACGGACTCCGGCCGGGTCGAACAGAGAGTGATCGAGCTGCCTCGCGCCCTCGACGAACAGCAGCTCGGCGATGTGCGCGCCCGGCTCAACTCCGCCGTGTCCGGCCTGAGCATGAGCGAGGCGGCAACGGCGCTGTCCGGCCCGGAAGGGCTGGTCCCACGGGACCTCGAGGATGTCGTCGGCCCGATCACCGCTACCCTGGGCGACCAGATCGGCGCGAACCGTCACGACAAGCTCGTGATGGCCGGCGCGGCCAACCTGGTCCGCACCGAAAATGACTTCACTGGCAGCATCTACCCGGTGCTCGAGGCCATCGAGGAACAGGTCGTGCTGCTGCGCCTGTTCGGCGAAATGGCCACCGACCAGCACGGCGTCTCGGTGAGCATCGGGCGCGAGAACGCGCCGTTCGGACTGGGCGAGACGTCCGTGCTCACGAGCGGCTACACCTCGCCGGGCGGCGACCTTGCCCGGCTGGGCGTACTCGGCCCGACCCGCATGGACTACTCCAACAACATGGCCGCGGTCCGAGCCGTCGCCCGGTACCTGTCCCGCCTCCTCGGCGAGAACTAGGTCCCGAACCCGCACCGCCCGCGAACCCACGGCCAGATCCTCACCATTTCCAGAACCTCACCATTTCCAGAACCTCACCATTTCCAGAACCTCACCCCCAAGATATTCAAGGAGAGCCAGCTTTGGCTGACCATTACGAAGTACTCGGCGT
Source organism: Cryobacterium sp. Sr8 (assembly GCF_004403225.1). NCBI lineage: Bacteria > Bacillati > Actinomycetota > Actinomycetes > Micrococcales > Microbacteriaceae > Cryobacterium > Cryobacterium sp. Sr8. The sequence continues at coordinate 129,942 of NZ_SOHO01000041.1, forward strand.
CGCCCGCGATGCCACCACCGACGAGATCAAGAAGGCCTACCGGCGCCTGGCCCGCCAGTTGCACCCCGACGTGAACCCGGGGGCCGACGCGTCCGAGCGGTTCAAGTCGGTCACGCACGCCTATGACGTGCTGAGCGACGCGAAACAGCGCCAGCAGTACGACCGGGGCGGGCAGGGCGGCGGCGGATTCGACAACGGCCAGTTCGGCAACTTCGGCGACATCTTCGAGACCTTCTTCGGCGGCGGAGGCGGCGGGAGCCGCGGACCCCGATCGCGCCGCGAACGCGGCCAGGACGCGCTGCTCCGGGTCGAGCTCGACCTCGACGAGGTCATCTTCGGCACGCACCGCGACATCGAGGTCGACACGGCCGTGGTCTGCGGCACCTGCAGCGGCACCTGCTGCCAGCCGGGAACGGCCCCGGTCACCTGCGACATCTGCCACGGAACCGGCAACATCCAGCGGGCCGTGCGGTCCCTGCTCGGCAATGTGATGACGTCGAGCCCCTGCGGCTCCTGCCGCGGCTACGGCACCATCATCGCCACCCCGTGTGTCACCTGCCAGGGCCAGGGGCGCGTGCGTGCCCGCCGCAAGGTCCCCGTCGACATCCCGGCCGGCGTCGACACCGGCCTGCGCCTGCAGATGCCCGGCAGCGGCGAGGCCGGCCCGGCCGGCGGCCCCAACGGCGACCTCTACCTCGAGATGAAGGTGCGCCACCACGACGTCTTCAGCCGCGACGGTGACGACCTGCTCTGCACCCTGGACATCCCGATGACCACCGCGATCCTCGGCACGACCACGACGGTCGCCGCGCTCGACGGCGACATCGAGGTCCAGCTGCGGCCCGGCGTGCAAAGCGGCGAGATCCTCACGATCAAGGACCGCGGCGTGACCAAGCTGCGCGGCAACGGCCGCGGCGACCTCCGGATCGGCGTGCAGGTTCTCACCCCGACCAAGCTCGACCACAAGGAGCGCGAGCTGATCGAGGCGTTCGCGGCCCGGCACAAGGTGCCCGCACCCTCGCTCAGCCACTTCCAGCAGGGACTGTTCGCGAAGCTGCGCGATCGGTTCCTCGGCTAGAGGCCGCCGGATGGCGCATTTCTTTCTCGACGAGTCGCTCCGGGCAGAGGACTGCGCCCCGGGCGCGGTCGTCCGCGTGGGCGGCAGCGAAGCCAGGCACGCCGTCACGGTCAGCCGGATCCGGCCGGGGGAAGAGCTGCTCCTCGGCAACGGCGCCGGGCTCATCCTCGGCGGCACCGTCGTCACGGCGGAGCCGACCGAGCTGTCCCTCCGCGTCGACACGAACACGGTGACGCCGCCGGCCAGGCCCCGGATCCTGCTCGTGCAGGCCCTCGCCAAGGGCGACCGGGACGAACTGGCCGTCCAGGCCGCCACCGAGCTGGGCATCGACGGCGTGATCCCGTGGGCGGCGGCGCGATCGGTGTCCCGGTGGGAGGGTGCGAAGATCGCCAGGGGCCGTGAGCGCTGGGCCAGCATCGTGCGCGAGGCCGGAAAACAGTCGATCCGACCCTGGCTGCCGAGCGTCGAGGGCCTGGCGAGCACGAAAGCGCTGGCCGCCCTGGCCGGCTCCGCGCGGATGCTCCTGCTCGAGCCGACCGCCTCGGCGCGGCTCACCGAGGTGCCCGCGCCGACCGACGACCGCGACATCCTGCTCGTCGTCGGGCCGGAGGGCGGAATCGCCCCGTCGGAGCTGGCCATCCTCGAGGCGGCCGGCGCGACGCGGGTGCGCCTCGGCGACACCATCCTCCGCACCTCCACCGCGGGGCCGGCCGCGGTGGCCATCCTGAACGCGACGCTCGGCCGCTGGTAGCGCCGCTTAAGATAGAGACATGTCTTCCTCCGGCGCAGAACCGTCCATCTTCAGCCGCATCGTCGCCCGTGAAATCCCGGCGACGATCGTGGCCGAGACCGACCGCATCATCGCCTTCAACGACATCCACCCGCAGGCGCCCGTGCACGTCGTCATCACGACCAAGACGCAGCAGTACCGCAACGTGGTCGAACTCGCCGCGGCCGAACCCGCCCTGCTGGCCGAACTCGTCGATGTGGCCCGGCAGATCGCCGACGAGCGCACGGGCGGGGAATTCCGCCTCGTCTTCAACACCGGCCCGTCCGCGGGACAGACCGTTTTCCACGTGCACGCCCACATCATGGGCGGACAGCTGAAGGAGGGGTCGCTTGGCTCCCACTGACGCGACATCGGCCGGCGCCGAACGCGCAGAGCTGCGGATGCAGGTCGACGGGATCGCCATGGTGCGGCTCCTCGGGCCGCAGGATCGGTTCCTCGACACGATTGAACACGAGTATCCCGACGTCACTGTGCACGTGCGCGGCAACGACATCACCCTGACCGGGGAGCCCGCACAGGTCGAGGCCGTGCGGCGCCTGATCGAGGAACTGCAGCTGATGCTCCGCGGCGGCCGCGACCTCGGCGAGGCGGAGATCTCGACATCGGCGCGGATGCTCGGCGCCGACAGCACCCGGAGCCCGTCTGAGCTGCTCGGCCAGGCCATCCTCAGCTCCAGGGGCAAGAGCATCCGCCCGAAGACCCTCGGCCAGAAGCACTACGTCGACGCGATCGACGAGAACACCATCACCTTCGGAATCGGCCCGGCCGGAACCGGCAAGACCTACCTTGCGATGGCCAAGGCCGTGCAGGCGCTGCAGCGCAAGGAGGTCGACCGGATCATCCTCACCCGCCCGGCAGTCGAGGCCGGTGAACGCCTCGGCTTCCTGCCGGGCACGCTCACCGAGAAGATCGACCCGTACCTCCGGCCGCTCTACGACGCCCTCTTCGAGATGATGGACCCCGAGCTCGTCCCGAAGCTCCTCGCGGCCGGCACGATCGAGGTCGCCCCGCTCGCGTACATGCGCGGGCGCACGCTCAACTCCTCCTTCGTCGTGCTCGACGAGGCCCAGAACACCACGCCGGAACAGATGAAGATGTTCCTCACCCGGCTCGGCTTCGGCTCCCGGATGGTCATCACCGGTGACGTGACCCAGGTCGACCTGCCCGCCGGTGCGAGCGGCCTCAAGCTCGTCAGCCGCGTGCTCGACAACCTGGACGACATCCACTTCGTGCAGCTGACCAGCGCGGATGTCGTGCGGCACTCCCTCGTGGGACGCATCGTCGACGCGTACACCGAATACGACGCGCAGAAGCAGGCCCAGCGCTACGAAAGCGACCAGGCGCGCGAATTCGCCGCCCGTGCCACCCCGCGCTCCGCCGGCCCGCGTGACCGCCTTCCGAAACGGAGACCCAGTTGAGCATCGAAATCAATAACGAGTCGAACATCCGAGTCGACGAGGCCGCCATCCTCCGGCTGGCCGCGTACGCGCTCGACGCGATGCACGTGCACGCGGATGCCGAGCTCGCGATCGTGCTCGTGGACGAGGGCGCCATGGAGCAGCTCCACGTGCAGTGGATGGACGAGCCCGGCCCGACCGACGTGCTCAGCTTCCCGATGGACGAGCTGCGCCCGGGCACGGAGGACAACGAAACGCCGCCCGGACTGCTCGGCGACATCGTGCTCTGCCCGCAGGTGGCCCAGGCCCAGGCGGAGACCGCCGGGCACTCCACCCTCGAGGAACTGCTCCTGCTGACGACCCACGGCGTGCTGCACCTGCTCGGGTTCGACCACGCCGAGCCGACCGAGGAAAAAGAGATGTTCGGCATCCAGCGGGACATCCTGATCGGTTTCGCCCTGCAGGAACGCACGCGCGGTTGATGATGATCGGGTGGTTTGTCACGGCGGCGATCCTGCTGGTGGCGTTCGGCGGGCTGATGGCCGCCGTGGACGCCGCCATCACCGCGCAATCCCGGGCGGACATTTTCGACCTGGCCGACACCTCGCGCGCCAGGCGCTCCCTCCAGGCGATCGCGCGGGACACCGGCGCCCACCTCAACGCCCTCAATTTCGTGCGCATCATCGCCGAGACGACCGCCGCAGTGCTCGTGACCCTCGTCTTCGCCACCTCCATCGAGGAGTTGTGGCTGGCGCTTCTCCTCTCCGCCCTGATCATGACGGCCGTGTCCTTCGTGCTCGTCGGGGCCAGCCCGCGCAGCGTGGGCCGCGCACACCCGACGAGCCTCCTGGCCGGCACGGCGCCGCTGGTGCACTTCGTCCGGGTGCTGCTCGGTCCGATCGCGAACGCCCTGGTCGCGCTGGGCAACCGGGTGACACCCGGCCGCACCCGCCTCGCCACCTTCACCTCGGAGGACCAGCTGCTGAGCATGGTGGACGAGGCCACCGAACTCGACGTGCTGGAGGAGGAGGACCGGGAACTCATCCACTCGATCTTCGAGTTCAACGACACCGTCGTGCGCGAGGTGATGATCCCGCGCACCGACATGGTGACCATCGACGCCGGCGCGTCCATCGGCGCCGCCATGGGCATCTTCCTGAGCAAGGGCTACTCCCGGGTGCCCGTCGTCGACGGCGAGGTCGACGACGTCACCGGCATCCTGTACCTGCGCGATGTGGCCAGGCTCGTCTATGAGCGGCCGTTGAACGTGGAGCAGCTGACCGTGGGCGAACTGGCCCGGCCCGCCGTCTTCGTGCCCGAATCGAAGAAGGCCGACGACCTGCTGCGCCAGATGCAGCTGGAGTCCAACCACCTTGCGATGGTGGTCGACGAGTACGGCGGCATCGCCGGCCTGGTCACCCTGGAGGACCTGATCGAGGAACTCGTCGGCGACATCTCCGACGAATACGACCGGGACGTCGTGGAGGTCGAGGACCTCGGCGGCGGATGCTTCCGGGTGGCCGCGCGGCTTCCCGTCGACGAGCTCGGCGAACTGTTCGACCTCGACCTGGACGACGACGACGTCGACTCGGTGGGCGGGCTGCTGGCCAAGACGCTCGGACGCCTGCCGGTCGCCGGATCCGTCGCCTCGGTGAGCGGCCTGGTCCTCACCGCCGAGCGCACCGAGGGCCGACGCAAGAGAATTAGCACCGTGCTGGTGGAACGAGACGAAGCGCTGATTGATGCGCAGACCGCATTCCTGGGAATGTCGGACGATGAAGGAGCAAATGGCCATGGCTAAAGAAGACGCGTACCGAGCGGGATTCGTGTCCTTCGTGGGCAGGCCGAACGTCGGCAAGTCCACGCTGACGAACGCACTGGTGGGGGAGAAGGTCGCGATCACCTCGTCGAAGCCGCAGACCACGCGCCGCGCCATCCGCGGCATCGTGCACCAGAAGAACGGCCAGCTGATCCTGGTCGACACCCCGGGCATCCACCGGCCGCGCACGCTGCTCGGCGAACGCCTGAACAGCCTCGTGCAGACCACGCTGGCCGGGGTCGACGTCGTGGGCCTGTGCATCCCGGCCAACGAGCCGATCGGCCCGGGCGACCGGTTCATCAACGAGCAGCTGGATTCCTTCCCGCGCGCGAAGAAGGTGGCCATCGTCACCAAAATCGACGCCTCGTCCAAGACCAACGTGGCCGCGCAGCTCCTGGCGGTGTCGCAGCTGCGGGATTGGGAGGCGATCGTGCCGATCTCCTCCCAGAGCCGCATCCAGCTCGACGTACTCAGCGCCGAGCTCCTGCGTCTGCTGCCGACCGCCGATGCCCCGCTGTACCCGGCGGACACGGTGACCGACGAGACCCTGGAGTCGCGCATCTCGGAGTACATCCGCGAGGCCGCGCTCGAGGGCGTCACCGACGAGCTGCCGCACTCCATCGCCGTGACCATCGACGACATGATCGAGCGCGACGACCAGGAGCTGGTCGAGATCTACGCCAACCTGTTCGTCGAACGGGACAGCCAGAAGGGCATCATCATCGGAAAGTCGGGCAGCCGGCTGAAGGATGTCGGCGTGCGCGCCCGCAAGCAGATCGAACCGCTCGTCGGCAAGCGGGTCTTCCTCTCGCTGCGGGTCAAGGTCGCCAAGGAGTGGCAGCGCGACGCGAAGCAGCTCGGCCGCCTCGGCTTCTAACTCGCCCCGCCCCGCCCCTCCCCTCCGCCGAGATTGACACTTGCGGTCGAGATTGCCAGGTGCGCCCGCCAATCTCGACCGGAACAGGCAATCTCGGCGGGGAGGGGAGGCAACACGGCCGGCGAACGGTGCTAGCCTGAAATGGTGCTGTTCGGTGTGCTCCTCCTTAGCTGCCGCGACGAGACCTAGTCTGGGCCTCACTCGTCGCGGAGTCTGTCGTGGGCTGACCACCATTCGCGAGGAGATCAGGGATCATGAAGAACAACCAGACCGCATCGGCCATGCCGATCCACAAGTACCGTCCGTACCACGAGCAGTTCCGGGTATCACTGCCCGACCGCACGTGGCCGGACAAGCACATCGTTCAGGCCCCGCGCTGGTGCGCGGTCGACCTGCGCGACGGCAACCAGGCCCTCATCGACCCGATGAGCCCCGAGCGCAAGCGGATCATGTTCGACCTGCTGGTCCGGATGGGCTACAAGGAGATCGAGGTCGGCTTCCCGTCCGCCAGCCAGACCGACTTCGACTTCGTGCGCAGCCTGATCGAAGACGACGCCATTCCGGATGACGTGACCATCCAGGTGCTCACCCAGGCGCGCGAGCACCTGATCCACCGCACCTACGAGTCCATCGCCGGGGCGAAGCAGGCCATCGTGCACTTCTACAACTCCACGAGTGTGCTGCAGCGCGAGGTCGTGTTCCGCCAGGACAAGCAGGGCATCACCGACATCGCCCTCTTCGGCGCGCGCCTCTGCCGAGCGGCCGAGGCGACGATCCCGGGAACGACCGTCTACTACGAGTACTCGCCGGAGAGCTACACCGGCACGGAGCTCGAGTTCGCGGTAGACGTGTGCAACCAGGTCATCGAGATCCTCGAGCCGACGCCGGAGCGCAAGGTCATCATCAACCTGCCCGCCACCGTCGAAATGGCCACCCCGAACGTCTACGCGGACTCGATCGAGTGGATGTCCCGTCACCTCGCCCACCGCGAGAACATCATCCTGTCGCTGCACCCGCACAACGACCGCGGCACCGCGATCGCCGCAGCGGAGCTCGGCTACCTGGCCGGGGCCGACCGCATCGAGGGCTGCCTGTTCGGCAACGGCGAGCGCACCGGCAACGTCGACCTCGTCGCCCTCGGCATCAACATGTTCACGCAGGGCATCGACCCGCAGATCGACTTCGGCAATATCGACGAGATCAAGCGCACGGCCGAATACTGCAACCAGCTGCCCGTGCCCGAGCGCAGCCCGTGGGCCGGCGACCTCGTGTTCACCGCCTTCAGCGGTTCACACCAGGACGCCATCAAGAAGGGCTTCGAGGCGATGGCCGCGGATGCCGCGGCGCAGGGCCGCTCCGTTGACGAGCTGGCGTGGGCCGTGCCCTACCTGCCGATCGACCCGAAGGACCTCGGCCGCAGCTACGAGGCCGTCATCCGCGTCAACTCGCAGTCCGGCAAGGGCGGCGTGGCCTACCTGCTGAAGACCGACCACGCCCTCGACCTGCCGCGCAAGCTGCAGATCGAATTCTCCGGCGTCGTCCAGGCCAAGACCGACGCCGAGGGCGGCGAGGTGACGAGCGAGCAGATCTGGGACATCTTCAACGACGAGTACCTGCCGGCGAAGCGGTCCAACCCGGATGCCAAGTGGGGGCGGTTCGAGCTCTACTCGACCCGCACCGCCAGCGACCTGTCCGGCACGGTCGAGCTCACGGTCGACCTGCGCGACGACGACTCCGTGGCCAATGCGACCGGGTCGGGCAACGGCCCGATCGCGGCGTTCCTCGGCGTCATGGCGGAGCGGGGCATCGAGATCACGCTTTATGACTACGTCGAGCACGCCATGTCGGCCGGCGGGGACGCCCTCGCTGCCGCCTACGTCGAACTCGACGTCAACGGCAAGCGCTACTGGGGAGTGGGAATCGACGCTGACATCTCCACCGCGTCGCTGAAGTCGGTCGTGTCGGCGGTCAACCGCGGCGTTCGTGCCGAGGTCGGCAACCGCGAACTCGCCACGGCCTAGGACAGCACCGCCCGCGACAGGGCACGGGACCGGGACCGGTTACGGGGCGGGGCCGGCTGGATCACCAGCAGGCCCCGCCCCGTCGTCGTCAGCGTTTTTCAGCGTTTGTCAGCGGTTGTCAGCGCAGGACCGGGACCGACGCGGAGCGAGCCGTCACCGGCGCCCCGAGGATGCGGGTGCAATCTTCGATGGCCCGGGCGAGGAGGCCGTACAGGCGCGCGTCCGTGTCGGGCACGCAGGCCTCCGCGATGCCCGGAACGGAAATGCGCAGGATCGACTCGGCAGTGTGGGTGGTGAATTTCGAGCGGGGCCGGGAGCCGACGAACCCGATGAAGTCCCGCGCCCAGCGCTCGGTGTCCGGCGCCCGCCGGAAGGCCTCCCTGACCTGTTCCGTGACGTTCGCAGAAGACCCGGCGTCCATCCCGGCGAGGTTGCGCTCGCAGGTGAGGATGCCCACCGCCAGGGCACGCTGGCGCTCCATGCTGGCGACCGGCAAGGCCTGGGTTGCCGCCCGCAGGGCGACAAGCAACTCGACTCGCGGGTCGTCGCCGCGCAGGCCGATGACGGACGGAATCAGCGTCGTCAACCGGGAGCGGGCCGCGTCGGAGGTGCAGTCGTTCACCATCCTCGCCATCGACGCGAGCGTCGGGTGCGTGCAGGCCGGATGGTCACTCCAGGACTCGCCCGCGAGGTAGGACGCGAATTCCATGAAGCATCCGCCGCTCCGCGGGGTGCGGTGCTTCCCTCGGGAAAGCACCGGCATCAGCTCCGGCGCGCCGGTCGAGTGTTGTGTCATGAGGAACCTCCATGAGACGTGAACCGTTGCCTTCCAGTCTCACCCCGCAGGGGATGAAATACCAGTGGCCTGTCCGCCGAGGCCCTCACGGGGTAGAACAGTGCCATGGCTGAACTGGCGGCGCTTGCCTCGTGGATTGACGGTTACCGCCGCGCCTGGGAATCAAACCGACCAGGGGACATCCGGGCGCTGTTCACCGAGCGGGCCGTGTACCGAACCGAGCCCTACGCCGACCCCTGGGTCGGGCAGGATGCCATCGTCGCCGAGTGGCTGTTCGCCGCCGACGAACCGGGGGAGACCTCGTTCCGCTGGGCGCCACTGGCGATCACCGACGATGTAGCCGTCGTCCTGGCGACGACGGTCTACCGCGACGGGCCGAGCTACCGGAACCTTTGGGTGATCCGGCTGGCTCCGGACGGCCGGGCGAACGAGTTCACGGAGTGGTGGATGGAAGAGCCCGACTCGGCTGCGTAGGCGAACCGGATTTACGGGGTGGGCTCCGCCGACACCGCCGACTCCGCACCGGTCAGCGTGGGATTGCGGATGCCCGCCAGGGAGACGAGGCCGCCCACCACCAGGAGCGCCGAAGTGACCATCGCCGCCCGCAGGTAGCCGTTCAGGTCGAGCGCCGAACCGACGATGATTCCCGTGCAGGCGACCGCGATGAGCCCGGCGACCCGGGCGACGGCATTGTTGATGGCAGAGCCGATGCCCGCCCTGGCCGGGTCGACGGCGCCCAGGATCGCCGTGGTCAGGGGAGCGACCGTGATGGCCATGCCGAGGCCGAAGACGGAGATACCGGGCAGGACCTGCGTCCAATAGGCGGCCTCCGAGGTCATGGTCAGGGTGAGGAGGAAGCCGACCGCGCAGACGAGCGGGCCGACCGTCATGAACAGGCGCGGCCCGATCCGATCGGCCCGGGCGCCGAACCAGGAGGCGAGCAGGATCAGCAGCACCACCGCGGGCAGTGTGGCCACGCCGGCCGCAAGCGCGGTGTACCCGCCGACCTCCTGCAGGAACACCGTGAGCACGAAAGGACCGAAGGTGAACGCCGCATAAATGAAGACGGTGGCGATGTTGCCCATGCCGAAGTTGCGCACGGTGAACATTTCGAGCGGCATCATCGGATCGTCGCAGCGGTTCTCCCACCAGAGGAAGGCGGCGAAGCAGGCAATCCCGAGCACGAACGGCAGGTAGATGGCCGGGCTCGACCAGCCCAGGCGTCCCTGTTCGATCAGGGCGAAGACGGGGCCGCCGAGGCCCAGTACGCCGAGGATGGCGCCCACGACGTCGACGCGCGGCCGGGCCGGATTGAGCGCGTCCGTGCCCAGGCCCGCGAGCAGCCACAAGGCAACCGCTATCGGCAGCACATTGATCGCGAAGATGAGCCGCCAGGATGCCGCGTCGACGAGCATGCCGCCGACGAGCGGCCCGACGACGAACGCGGCGGTCGTCCACGCCGTCCACTTGCCGATGGCCTTGCCCTGTTCGGACGGGGCGAACGTCGAGATGATCAGCGCGAGCGAACTCGGCACGAGCAGGGCCCCGGCTGCGCCCTGCAGGATACGGGCGATGACGAGCACCAGCGCCGTCGGGGCGACCGCGCAGAGCAGGGAGGTGGCCCCGAAGCCGTAGAGGCCGATGCGCATAATCCGCATCCGGCCGAACGAGTCCGACAGGGATCCGGCGATCAGGATGAATGCGCCCAGCGTGATCAGGTAGCCGTCGACGACCCACTGCTGCAACGCGAGTCCGCCGCCCAGGTCCTCGCGCATGGCCGGCAGCGCGACGTTGATGACCGCGCCATCGAGGAACGCCACGAAGGTGACGATGATGGCGACGAGAAGCACCCGCTGGGCTCTGGTCACACGCACAGCGTATGCCTCCTCCGGGCCGAACGACACCCGTATTCGGTCGGCCTGGCTAGGGGCCCCAGCGCCAGCGGCGGCCCGCCGCGCGCGGCGCCGGGCGGCCCTCCGGGCGGCCCTCCGTGCGGCCCTCCGTGCGGCGCCACCGCGGCCAGCTGCCGATCGCCCGCTGCTGCGGGAGGCTCCATCCGTACCGCGCCGAGAGCACCCGGATGACGGTGGTCGCGACAACGCAGACGATCCCGGCGATCGTGATCGGCACATCCAGCAGGAAGAGCATGACGAGCAGGCCGCTGCCGACTCCCGCGGCAACCGCGTAGTGCGAGCCGACGTGCATGACCGCGATGGGCACGTTGAGCATCATGTCCCGCACGGCCGAACCGCCGACGGCCGAGACCACGCCGACGAAGAGGGAGGGGATCTCGGGGAGACCGGCGGCGAGCGCCTTCGAGGTGCCGATGGCGCCGAACAGCCCAATCGTCACAGCGTCGAGCCCGATGATCAGTGGGCCCAGACGGTTGAAGTGGCTCTGCAGCAGCATGCCGAGGAGCGCAGCGCCGGTCGCCACCGGGAGGTACCAATTGCTCAGCAGCGCGGCCGGAACGCCGCCGAGGAAGATGTCGCGCAGGAGTCCGCCGCCCAGGCCGACCACGACGCCGATCAGGGCTACGCCGAGCAGGTCGAACCGGGCGTCCTTGAAACGGCCGGCGAACATGGCGCCCTGGATCGCCCCGATCCCGACGGCGGCAAGGTCGAGCCAGAGGGGAATCGTGAAAAGGGTGGAGGGCACTAACAACTAGTACCACGCAACGAGCCCGCCGACCGCGCCTTTCACCCGCTCCCCGGCCGATAGTGGGAGAATTGCCCCGTGCCTGTCTACCGTGATGAAGCCGTCGTGCTGCGCACCCACAAACTGGGTGAAGCCGACCGCATCGTCACCCTGCTCACCCGGCAGCACGGCAAGGTCAGGGCCGTCGCCAAGGGGGTCCGGCGCACAGCGTCGAAATTCGGCGCCCGGCTCGAACCATTCATGGTCGCCGACGTGCAGCTGTATGAGGGCCGCAGCCTCGACATCATCACCCAGGCGGAGTCGCTCGGTTCCTACGGTGCCCTGATCACGGCGGACTACCCCAGCTACACCGCGGCCAGCGTGATGGTCGAAACCGCCGACAAACTCACCGAGTCCGAAGGCTCCCTGCAGCAGTACCTGCTGCTCGTCGGCGCGCTCCGCTCGCTGTCGCGTCGCGAGCACGGCGCCGGCCTCACCCTCGACTCGTACCTGCTCCGAGCCCTGTCGATGGCCGGTTGGGCGCCGAGCTTCCAGGACTGCGCGCGGTGCGGCACGGTCGGCGACCATTCCGCCGTCGTCGTGCAACTGGGCGGCATCGTCTGCGATGACTGCGCTCCGCCCGGGTCGCCGCGCCTCGATGTCGAGGCGGTCGCCCTCCTGAGCGCCCTGCTCACCGGAGACTGGGAGCACGCGAAGGCCACACCCGAGCGCACCCAGGCCCAGGCCACCGGCGTCGTCGCCGCGTACACGCAGTTCCACCTGGAACGCGGCCTCCGATCACTGGAGCATGTCAGCAAATGACCCTGAACCCGTTCAGCCGCGGCCCCAAACCGTTCACCCACAAAGACGCCGTCCCCTTCAAACCCCTCGACTGGACGGGCCTGTACCCTTCGTCGCTGCCGTCCGGGGCCGTTCCCGGGCACGTCGCCGTCGTCATGGACGGCAACGGCCGCTGGGCCAACGCCCGCGGCCTGCCCCGCGTCGAGGGGCACAAGGCGGGGGAGGCGGCGCTGCTCGACGTCGTCGCCGGGGCCATCCAGATCGGCGTGAAGCAGCTCAGCGTCTACGCGTTCTCCACCGAGAACTGGAAGCGCTCGCCCGACGAGGTCCGCTTCCTGATGGGCTTCAACCGGGACGTGCTGCACCGCCGCCGGGATCAGCTGAACGAGTGGGGGGTGCGCGTGCGGTGGGCCGGCCGGAAGCCCCGGCTCTGGGCATCCGTCATCAACGAACTGCAATATGCCGAGAGGCTCACCGCCGGCAACGACGTGCTCACGCTCACCATGTGCGTGAACTACGGCGGCCGCACCGAGATCACGGATGCCGTGCGCGCCCTCGCCGAGGACGTCGCCGCGGGCAGGCTGAAGCCGTCCGGCATCACCGAGAAGGCCATCCAGCGGCACCTGTACACCGCGGACCTGCCCGACGTGGACCTGTTCGTGCGGAGCTCCGGCGAGCAGCGCACCAGCAACTTCCTGCTCTGGCAGAGCGCGTACGCCGAAATGGTCTTCCTCGACACGCTCTGGCCGGACTTCACCCGCGCCGACCTCTGGCAGGCCATCGAGCTGTACGCCTCACGGAACCGCCGCTACGGCGGCGCCGTCGACACGCCCGCCACCTGAGCGGGAATATTCCGACGACCGGGCACGGTTGCGCCAGAGTGAGCGAAACCATCAAAGTAGACATCTGGTCCGACGTGCAGTGCCCCTGGTGCTACATCGGGAAGCGCAAGTTCGAGGCCGGGGCCGCCCTCTTCGGCGCTGACATCGAAGGCGGGGAGATCGAGGTCGAATATCACAGCTTCGAGCTCGCACCGGATACCCCGGTCGACTTCGAGGGCAGCCCGGTCGAATACCTGAGCCAGCGCAAGGGACTGCCGCTCGCGCAGGTCGAAGAGATGCTCGAACGCGTCACCGGGATCGCCGAAAGCGTCGGTCTCCACTACGACTATGACGCCGTGCACCAGACCAACACGGTCATTTCCCACGAGCTGCTGCACTACGCCAAATCCCGCGGGCGCCAGCTCGACATGAAGGAAGCCCTGCTCAAGTCGTACTTCGTCGACGGCGGCCACGTCGGGCGGATCGCGGATCTGGCCGACCTCGCCGAGGGCATCGGCCTGGACCGGGCAGACGTCGTGCGGGCGCTCACCGACCATGAATTCCTGGGCGACGTCAAGGCGGATGTCGCCCAGGCCACCGCCTACGGCATCCAGGGCGTCCCCTTCTTTGTGATCGACGGACGATACGGCATCTCCGGAGCGCAGGATCCTGATACCTTTGCCCAAGCCCTCCGCCAGGCGCGGACCGATAAATCCGAGGAGAACAGCGCATGACTGACGCAACCACCACCCAGGAAGTCCCCACCGACGCCACCGACGCCACCGTCCCCGAGATCGAGCTGCTCGGTCAGTCCGGCGGCGGCTGCTGCGGCGGCTCCGCCTGCGGTTCCTAGCCCCGCCACCCACCGCGAAACCGCAGTTGTGCGCGTTATGGCGCGTTCATATCGAGCACAACTGCGGTTTCGCGGTGGTATTTAAAGTCTGGGAGAATTGATGACGATGATTCCTTCAGCAGCGACTACGCCGGCAGGCACAGCGACCACGCCGGCGCTACGCATCGGCCCCCTTGAACTCGACGTCCCCGTCGTCCTGGCGCCCATGGCCGGCATCACCAATACCGCGTTCCGCAGGCTGTGCCGCGAATTCGGCGCCGGGCTTTATGTCAGCGAGATGATCACCTCCCGCGCCCTGGTCGAACGCACGCCGGGCTCGATGCGACTGATCAATCACCACGAGAGCGAATCGACGCGCTCCATCCAGCTCTACGGGGTCGACCCGAAGACGGTCGCCGAGGCCGTCACCATGCTCGTCGCCGAAGACCGGGCAGACCACATCGACCTGAACTTCGGATGCCCGGTCCCCAAGGTCACCCGCAAGGGCGGGGGAGCGGCGCTGCCGTGGAAACTCGGCCTGTTCCGTCAGATCGTCGAGGCAGCGGTGAAGGCGGCGGGTCCGATTCCGCTCACCATCAAGATGCGCAAGGGCATCGACTCCGACCACCTCACCTACCTGGAGGCCGGCAAGGCGGCCGAGGGCGCCGGCGTCGCGGCGATTGCCCTGCACGCCCGCACCGCAGCCGAGTTTTATTCCGGCCAGGCCGACTGGTCGGCCATCGAAAAGCTCAAGAATGCGATCTCCGGCCCGCCCGTGTTGGGCAACGGCGACATCTGGTCTGCCGAGGACGCCCTGCGGATGGTCGGGGAGACCGGCTGCGACGGCGTCGTCGTCGGCCGGGGCTGCCTGGGGCGCCCGTGGCTGTTCGGCGACCTGGCCGCCGCCTTCCGCGGTGACCTGGAGACGGCGAAAATCCAGCCCGACCTCGGCCAGGTCGCGGCGACCTTCTATCGGCACGCGGAACTGCTGACCGAGTTCTTCGACAGCGAAGAGCGCGCCTGCCGCGATGTGCGCAAGCACGTGGCGTGGTACTTCAAGGGCTACCCCGTGGGCGGAGACCTCCGGGCCAGCCTGGCCACGGTGGGCTCGCTCGCCCAGCTCGAAGAGCTGCTGGCAACCCTCGACGGCACCCTGCCCTACCCGGGTGAAGGCGCCGAGGGGCCTCGCGGTCGGGCCGGGACGCCGAAGAGAACGGCGCTGCCGGAGCACTGGCTGGATTCCCAGGAGCTGGCCGGAGCGGAACGTGCCAATCTGACCGAGGGTGAAGGGGACACAAGCGGTGGCTAACGCTACGGGGTACGGCACCCACGACGAGGAGCGCTGGCTGCCGGAGGAACACAATTCGGGCCGCAGCGATTTCGCGCGCGACCGCGCCCGCCTCCTGCACTCCAGTGCCCTCCGCCGCCTGGCCGCGAAGACGCAGGTGCTCAGCCCGACGGCGGGCCTCGACTTCGCCCGCAACCGGCTCACCCACTCGCTCGAGGTCGCCCAGATCGGCCGCGAGCTCGCCCTGCGGCTCGGCCTCGACCCCGACATCGTCGACACGGCCTGCCTCGCGCACGACATCGGTCATCCGCCGTTCGGCCACAACGGCGAGAAGGCACTCAACACCTGGTCGCTCGACGTGGGCGGGTTCGAGGGCAACGCCCAGACCCTGCGCCTGCTCACCCGCCTCGAACCCAAGGTCTTCGGCGACGACGGCCGCAGCTACGGACTGAACCTCACCCGGGCCAGCCTCGACGCGAGTTGCAAATACCCGTGGCCGGAGGGCTCCTCGGTCAACGACCCGAGCGGCCGCGCGAAGTTCGGCTTCTACGCCGAGGACGTCGCCGCCTTCGAGTGGCTGCGCAGTGGGGCGCCGGACCGGCAGCTCTGCATCGAGGCCCAGGTCATGGACCTCTCCGACGACATCGCCTACTCCGTGCACGATTTCGAGGATGCCGTCGTGAACGGCTATGTGGATGTCGCCGCCCTGGGCAGCAGGGTCGACCACGACGAACTCGTCTCGTCGATGTACGAGTGGATCGGCGGCGAGCTCACCTACGACCAGCTGATCCGGGCCTTTGACCGCCTGGACTCCCTCGATGTCTGGCTCGACGGCTGGACCGCCGGCCGGCGCGACCAAGGACGCCTGAAGAACCTCACCAGCCAGCTCATCGGCCGGTTCTCCGGCGCGGCCGTGCGGGCAACGCGCGAGGCCTACCCGGGGGAGCGCCTCATCCGGTTCGGGGCGCACGTGGTCGTGCCGATCGAGATCCGGGCCGAAATCGCGGTGCTGAAGGGCATCGTGGCGGCCTTCGTGATGACCCGGAACACGCGCAAGCCGATCTACGTCCAGCAGCGGCAGGTGCTCACTCTCCTCGCCGACGCCCTGCTCGCCACCGGCGACGCTCAGCTCGACCCCGGCTTCCGCGAGGACTGGCAGGCCGCGCCGGATGACGACGCCCGCAAGCGGGTCGTCGTCGACCAGGTGGCCAGCCTCACCGACCAGTCCGCACTGGCCTGGTACGAACGTCTCGTGCAGGACTGACATGGGCGGGGGGAGCATTCAGCCATGGCAGGCCTGATCCGACAGAGCGACATCGAAGAGGTCAAGGCCCGCACGAACATCGCCGACATCATCGGCGATTACGTGAGCCTCAAGTCCGCCGGCGTCGGATCGATGAAGGGCCTGTGCCCCTTCCACGACGAACGCAGCCCCAGCTTCCATGTGCGCCCCCAGGTCGGTTTCTACCACTGCTTCGGCTGCGGCGAGAGCGGCGACGTCTACTCGTTCCTGCAGAAGATGGACCACGTCAGCTTCTCCGAGGCCGTCGAACGGCTGGCCGGCCGGGTGGGCCTGCAGCTCCACTACGAGGACGGCGGGGGAGCCCCCGACCACAGCAACCGCGCCCGCCTGCTCGCCGCCAACCAGGCCGCCGCCGACTTCTTCGTCGAACAGCTCGGCAGCCCGGGCGCACAGGTCGGCCGCACCTTCCTCGGCGAGCGCGGCTTCGACGCCACGGCCGCCGAACGATTCGGGGTCGGTTTCGCTCCCAAGAGCTGGGATGAGCTCACCAACCACCTGCGCGGCAGGGGATTCTCCACCGAGGAGCTCACCCTCTCCGGCCTCGTCTCCAGCCGCGAGGCGTCGAGCGGCGTCTACGACCGGTTCCGCGGCCGGCTGGTGTGGCCCATCCGGGACATCACCGGGCAGACCATCGGCTTCGGCGCGCGCAAGCTGCTCGAGGACGACAAGGGCCCCAAATACCTGAACACCCCGGAGACGCCGGTCTACCACAAGGCCCAGGTGCTCTACGGCCTCGACCTGGCCAAGCGCGACATCTCCCGCAGCCACCAGGTCGTCGTGGTCGAGGGCTACACCGACGTGATGGCCTGCCACATGGCCGGGGTCACCACGGCCGTCGCAACCTGCGGCACCTCGTTCGGCGTCGACCACATCAAGGTGCTGCGCCGCGTGCTCGGCGATGACAGCCGACTTGGCGAGGTCGTTTTCACCTTCGACCCGGATGCCGCCGGCCAGAAGGCCGCCGTCCGCGCGTTCAGCGAGGAGCAGCGCTTCGCCGCGCAGACCTTCGTCGCCGTCGGGCCGGACGGCCTCGACCCGTGCGACCTGCGCTTGCACCGCGGCGACGACGCGGTGCGCCGTCTTGTCGACTCGAAGAAGCCGATGTTCGAGTTCATGATCCGCCAGCTGCTCGGCCAGTACAACCTCGACACGGTCGAGGGGCGGGTCGCGGCCCTCCGCGCCGCCGCGCCGATCGTCGGCGACATCCGGGACCCGGCGCTGCGTCCCGGCTACACCCATGAGCTCTCCAGGATGCTCGGCATGGAGCTGGGCGAGGTGAAGAAGGCCGTCACGGCCGCCCAGGCCCGCGGCCGCGCCCCCGAGCCCGCCGCCGCGGCGAGTCGCCGGGAGGGCGCTGACAGCGCCCCGGCCGAGAAACCCTTCTCGCTACTGGAGCTGCCGACCGACCCGGTCACACGCCTGGAGCGGGACGGCCTGATGGCGATCCTGCAGCATCCGGGCGTCGTCACCCCCGAGCTCCTGGCCCGCGCGGTGCACACGACGTTCGCCAACCCGTCACTCGCCGTCGTGCGGGACGGGATTCTCGCCAGCCTGCCGCACGTGGCGGCCCCGGACTGGCTGGACCTTGTCGTCGCCGAGGTGCCGGAGCAGCTCGCGAACCTGGTCAGGCAGCTGGCCATGGCGCCGCTGCCCGAACGCACCCAGCGCGACATCGATCGCTACGTGCGAGACATCACGATCGCCCTGGTCGACCGAGACCTGCTGCGACAGAAGGCGGAGCTGCTGGGCAGATTGCAACGCACGGATGCCGCCAACCGCGAGGTCTACTCCACCCTGCAGCGTGAACTCGTGCGCGTCGAAGCCGAACGGCGCAACCTCCGCGAGGAGTGAAGTCCGTCGCTGGGCGACTCGGTTAGGTTGCAGGTCTGTAAAGATGCCCCGTGTGGCGCCACTGAACCGCCCGTTCTGTGCTAATTCTATGCTTACAGCTATGCACGGCTGCCGTTATCGCGCGCGCCGGGCATAAGACACACCTAAGGAATCACCTACAGGAAGAGGTTTCGGATATGACATCCGCATCCACAAACCGCAAGCGCGCACTCGCTGCATCGGCTGCCTTCGCAGCCGCGGCACTCGTGCTTGCAGGCTGCTCCGCCGGCGGCTCAACCGGCGGCGACACCAAGGCCGGCGGACCGATCACCATCGGCACGACGGACAAGGTCACCACGCTTGACCCGGCCGGCTCGTACGACAACGGTTCGTTCTCCGTTCAGAACCAGGTCTTTCCCTTCCTGATGAACACCCCGTACGGCAGCCCCGACGTCGAACCCGACATCGCGACCAAGGCCGAGTTCACGGCGCCGACCGAGTACACGGTCACCCTGAAGCCTGGCCTCAAGTGGGCCAACGGCAACGACCTCACGTCCTCCGACGTGAAGTTCAGCTTCGATCGCCAGCTGAAGATCGCCGCCGACAACGGGCCTTCCTCGCTGCTCTACAACCTCGCCAGCACCGCGGCGCCGGACGACACCACCGTCGTCTTCACCCTCAAGGCCGCCAATGACCAGATCTTCCCGCAGATCCTGTCGAGCCCGGCCGGCCCGATCGTCGACGAGGAGTCCTTCTCCGCCGACGCGCTGACGCCCGACGACGACATCGTGGAGGCCAACGCCTTCGCAGGCCAGTACGTCATCACGAGCTACGACTTCAACAACCTCATCGGCTACAAGGCGAACAAGGACTACGAGGGCCTCCTCGGAGCCGCGGAGACCGACGTCGTCCGCGTCAAGTACTACACCGAGGCCTCGAACCTGAAGCTCGACGTGCAGGAGGGCAACATCGACGTTGCATTCCGCAGCCTGTCGGCCACCGACATCGAGGACCTGCGCGGAAACGACAAGGTCAAGGTCGTTGACGGACCGGGTGGCGAAATCCGTTACATCACGTTCAACTTCGACACGCAGCCGTTCGGTGCGAAGACCGCCGACGCCGACCCGGCCAAGGCACTGGCCGTGCGCCAGGCTGTCGCCAACCTCGTCGACCGCGAAGAAATCGCCGACCAGGTGTACAAGGGCACCTACACCCCGCTGTTCTCCTTCGTTCCCGAGGGCCTGACCGGCGCCACGGAGTCCCTCAAGGGCCTCTACGGCGACGGCGAGGGCGCACCGGACGCCGACAAGGCGAAGGCTGTTCTCGAGGATGCCGGCGTGACCACCCCGGTCGAGCTCAACCTCCAGTACAACCCGGACCACTACGGCCCCGGCTCCGCCGACGAGTACGCACTCGTCAAGGACCAGCTTGAGGCTTCCGGACTGTTCTCGGTCAAGCTCCAGTCGACCGAGTGGGTTCAGTACGCCAAGGACCGCACCACGGACGCCTACCCGGCGTACCAGCTCGGCTGGTTCCCGGACTACTCCGACGCCGACAACTACCTGACCCCGTTCTTCCTCGAGGGTGGCTTCCTGAAGAACCACTACAACAACCAGGAAGTCAACGACCTGATCCTGAAGCAGGGCGTCACGGCTGACCCGGAGGAGCGCGCCAAGCTGATCGAGGAGATCCAGGACAAGGTCGCGGCCGACCTGTCGACCGTGCCCCTTCTCCAGGGCGCGCAGGTTGCCGTCACCGGAAAAGACGTCGCGGGCGTGGAAGACACGCTCGACGCGTCGTTCAAGTTCCGCTACGCCGCTTTGTCCAAGGGTTAAGCGATTCAGAGACTAGAGTCTTCTCTAGTTCGGTAAGCGGGGGTGCCCGGCGTTCTCGCCGGGTGCCCCTTCTCTTTGTAATCGTGAGGTAAGAAGAATGACCACTGTGGCAACGACGCCGGCAGTCCCGGCCGGCCGGCCGGCTGGGCGCAAGAGCAAACCAGCCGGGGGTGGGATCGGGCGCTACCTGCTGATCCGGTTCCTGCTCATCTTCCCGACCATCTTCATCCTGGTCTCCATGGTGTTCTGGCTGATGCGCGCCACCGGTGACCCGATCACGGCGGCCCTGGGCGGACGCCTGGGTCCGGAGCAGCTGGCGGAACGGATCCACGCGGCCGGCTACGACCGTCCGATCCTGGTGCAGTACGTCGAGTACCTCGGCCAGATCTTCACCGGCAACTTCGGCACCACGATCAGCACGAACCGTCCGGTCTCCGAGGTGCTCCTGACCTACGGTGTGGCCACTGCGGAGCTCGCGTTCTACGGGCTCCTCGTCGCGTTCATCGTCGGCATTCCGCTCGGCATGGTCGCCGCGTACTTCCGGGACAAGGGTCAGGACGCGCTCCTGCGGGTCTTCGCGATCCTCTGCTACGCCACCCCGGTGTTCTTCTCCGGCCTGCTCTTCAAGCTCGTCTTCGCGGTCTGGCTCAACGTGCTCCCCGTCGCCGGGCGCGCCACGACCGGCTCGGAACTCGAGATGCAGCTCCTGCCGAACCCGACAGGCCTCTACACGATCGACGCCATCCAGGTTGCCTTTCAGGCCGGGAACACCGACGTGCTCATCGACGTGCTCCAGCACGCCGTGCTGCCGTCCCTTGCCCTCGGCCTCCTTACCGCCGGTGTCTTCCTGCGGCTCGTCCGCACGAACGTCATCGGCACGCTCGGCACGGACTATGTCGACGCAGCCCGGTCGCGCGGAGTGAGCGAGTTCCGGCTCGTGAGCAAGCACGCCTATCGTCCGGCGCTCATCCCGATCATCACCGTCATCGGCCTGCAGATCGCCTTGCTGCTCGGCGGCGCGGTGCTGACCGAGACCACCTTCGAATGGAAGGGCCTCGGCTTCGTGCTGATTGAGTTCATCAAGGCTCGCGACTACGTCGCCGTGCAGGGCATCGTCGCCCTGCTCGCCGTCATCGTCGCCCTGTCCAACTTCATCGTCGACATCATTGCGGCGATCATCGACCCGAGAGTGAGGTACTAGTCATGACCTCGACCTCCGACCTGACAGTCCCGCGCAAGCCCGGCCTGTTCTCCCGCCTGCCCGTCATCCACCAGTTGCGCCAGAGCGTCGGACTGCAGCGCGGGATGCTCGTCGCCGGCCTCGTCATCACCGGCGTCTTCATCCTGACCGCGATCTTCGCCCCCCTGCTCGCACCCTACGGCTTCAGCCAGTTGCGTGATGAGAGCGGCCGGTTCGGTTCGCAGCAGCCCCCGAGCGGCGAGCATCTCTTCGGCACAACGGTGGGCGGGTACGACGTGCTGTCCCGGGTGCTCTGGGGTGCGCAGACTGCGATCTTCGTGATCGTTGTCGCCGTGGTCCTGTCAATCTTCGCCGGCGTGGTGCTCGGCCTGGTCTCCGGATACTTCGGCGGCTGGCTCGACCGCGTGCTCGTCGTCGTCTCCGACGCCGTGTACGCCTTTCCGTCGCTGCTGCTGGCCATCGTGATGTCGATCGTGATCTCCGGTGGGCGGTCCGACCTGATCGGCGGTGTGCTGGCCGCGGCGATCTCGATCACCGTGGTGTTCATCCCGCAGTACTTCCGGGTGATTCGCGCGGAAACCGTGCGGATCAAGGCGGAAGCCTACGTGGAATCCGCTCGCGTGCTCGGCGCCAGCAACAGCCGGATCATGTTCCGGCACGTGCTGCGCAACGCCACCCGCACGCTGCCGCTGATCTTCACGCTCAACGCCTCCGAGGCGATCCTCACCCTCGCGGGCCTCGGCTTCGTCGGCTTCGGCATCGAGCCGACCGCCGCGGCCGAGTGGGGCTACGACCTCAACAAGGCCCTGTCGGATGTCACGAGCGGGATCTGGTGGACGTCACTGTTCCCCGGCCTCGCGATCGTTCTCGTGGTGCTCGGCATCACCCTTGTGGGCGAGAGCCTCAACGACCTGGCCGACCCGCGTCTGCGCGGCCGACGCCGCGTCGCCCAGGCGTCGGGCCTGGTCGCAGAAACCTCCGTCGTTCCCGGTGGCACCCTCGTCGCCGGCCCCGGTGGCCTGGACGGGCTGGAGAGCAACGCAACGCACCCCGACACAGGATTGGAAACCAGGCCATGAACAATGTCCTCACGATCACGAACCTGGGCATCTCCTTCGCCACGGACGCCGGCGCGGTCAAGGCCGTCGACGACGTCAGCCTGACCGTCGCCCCCGGTGAAGTCCTCGCCATCGTCGGGGAGAGCGGCAGCGGAAAGACCGTCACCGCCAAGACGATCCTCGGCCTGCTGCCGGAGACGGCGACCATGAACGGCGCCGTCATCCTCAGCAGCAAGGACGGCTCCAGCGAGAGCAACATCGTCTCGCTCACCAAGCAGCAGCTGCGCCAGGTGCGCGGCACGGACGTCTCGATGGTCTTCCAGGAGCCCTCGACCGCGCTGAACCCGGTGTACACCGTCGGCTGGCAGATCGCAGAGGGCATCCGTGCCCACGGCCAGTTCAGCAAGAAGGAGGCCAGGGTCAAGGCGATCGAGATCCTCGGTCGCGTTGGCATCCCCGACCCCGAGACCCGCGTCAACTACTACCCGCACCAGTTCTCCGGCGGGCAGAAGCAACGCGTCGTCATCGCCATGGCCCTGGTGCTCGACCCGGGGCTCATCGTCGCGGACGAGCCGACGACGGCGCTCGACGTGACCGTGCAGGCCGAAATCCTCGACCTGCTCCGCCGCGTCCGCGACGAATTCGGCACCGCAATCGTGTTGATCACCCACAACATGGGTGTCGTCGCCGACCTGGCCGACCGCGTCGCCGTGATGTTCGAGGGCAAGGTGGTCGAAGAGGCACCGGCGCAGAAGCTGTTCAGCTCGCCCCAGCACGAGTACACGAAGAAGCTGCTGGCGGCCGTGCCGCACGTGGGGCAGGGCATCGTCCGGGCCGCGGCCAGGGCGGAGGCTCGCGCACCCGGCTGGGCCGAGCAGACGCCCGTCGTCGAGGCCAAAGACCTGCGGATCGAATACCCCGGCCGGCTCGGCCGCCACGGCTTCACGGCGGTCGACGGGATCAGCTTCTCGATCCGCCCCGGCGAGGTGCTCGGCCTGGTCGGCGAGAGCGGATCGGGCAAGACCACGACCGGTCGCGCCATCGCCGGCCTGACCCGGGTCACGGGCGGCTCGCTCAAGGTCCTCGGTCACGAGATGCACGGGTTCAAGGAACGAGAGTTCAAGAAGTTTCGCAGCGACATCGGCTTCGTCTTCCAGGACCCGGCGTCGAGCTTCAACCCGCTGCTGACCATTGCCGAATGTGTCGCGGAGCCGCTCGTCGTGCACGGCCGGGCGTCCAACCCCGGGGCGGCCCGGGCGCGGGTGAACGAACTCCTCGAGGCCGTTCAGCTGCCACGCGCCTACGGCGACCGTTACCCGCACGAGCTCAGCGGTGGGCAGCGCCAGCGTGCCAGCCTGGCACGTTCCCTCGCCCTCGAACCCTCGTTGCTTATCGCCGATGAGCCCACGTCGGCCCTGGACGTCTCGGTTCAGGCCCGCGTGTTGGAGCTCTTCGCGGAACTTCAGCGGGAGTTCGGCTTCGCGGCGCTGTTCATCAGCCACGACCTGGCCGTCGTCGACATCCTCGCCGACCGCATCGCTGTGCTGTACAAGGGCAAGCTGGTGGAGGAGGGCACCGGCGCCGAAGTCCTCGGCGCGCCGAAGGATCCCTACACCCAGCGGCTGCTCGCTTCGCTGCCGGTGCCGGATCCGGCCGAACAGGCCCAGCGTCGGGAGGGTCTGCGCAAGCTGCGTGCGGCAGGATAGACCCATGACACGCGGCGCCGCACCGGACTACCCGATCACCACGAGTGACCTGACGATCGAGTACCCGGCTCATGGTGCCAGCCCGGCCTTCGTGGCCGTGCATGGGCTCACCCTGCGCGTCGCGCCCGGTGAGGTGCTCGGACTCCTCGGCGAGAGCGGCTCGGGTAAGAGCACGATCGCCCGCGTGCTCTCCGGCGCCGCCTACTCGGGCGGCTTCGGGGGAGTGCGGGCGCAGATCACCGGGGGAGAAGCGGCGGTGCTCGGCATCCCGCTCCGGCGGATCGGCCGACGGGCGCTCGCCCGCCTGACCTACGGGGTGGGCCTGGTGGCGCAGGATGCCGCAGACACGCTTCCGCCCAGCAGGACCGTCGCCGAGATCGTCGCTGAACCCGTGCTCGAACGGGACCAGCGCTTCGACCGCAAGGAGCTCGACACCCGGGTTGCCACGATGGTGGACGCGGTGCGGCTGCCCTTGTCCCTGCTCGGCAAGTTCCCCTACGAGCTGAGCGGTGGGCAGCGCCAGCGCGTCGCACTGGCCCGGGCCCTCGTGTTCGGCCCGTCGCTGCTCATCGCCGATGAGCCCACCGCCGGAGTTGACGTCACCGTGCGCAACGCCGTGATCGACCTGATCGGTGAGCTGCAGCGCGAACGAGCCTTCTCGGCGCTCGTGATCAGCAGCGACCTGGCCGTCCTGCGCCGCGTTGCGAACCGGATCGGCGTGATGTACCAGGGCGTCCTGGTGGGTCTCGGCACGATCGACGAGGTCTTCGACAACCCGTGGCACCCCTACGTGGCGGGCCTCGGGGCTGCACTGTCCGGAGAAGGCCCGGCCGCCCGGGTGCACCTTGCCGTGGCCGAGGAGGCCGCCGAGACCGAGGAGGCCGCGGCGACCGGCGGCGGGATGGCGGAGCATGTCAACGGATACTGAGACCGTCGCTCAGGCGACGACCCGGCTTCCGTCCCCGGCCGGTAGTACGTCGCAGTCGCGACCGTGCGCATGACGGGGCAGCACCGGGCAGTGCTGGCCGGCGACGTCACCGCGCTTCCGCCGGCGGAACGACCCACGCCCGGCCCCATCGCGGTCCTGCCGACTGCCTCCGGGGTCTTCGCCGCGGCCGTTCGCGACGCCGGCGGCCAGGTCGCCGAGCTCTCTGCCGAGACCCGAGGGCTGATCTGGCTCTCGTACAGCCGTGCCGACGATCTCGGGGCCACGCTGGCGGCGAACCCGCAGATCGAATGGGTGCAGTTGCCCTGGGCCGGGGTCGACGGGTTCAGCGGTGTCCTGGCCGCACAGGCCCGGCCCCGACTGCTCTGGACGAGCGCAAAGGGTGCCTACGCCCAGCCAGTCGCCGAGCACGCGCTGGCGCTCACCCTCGCCCTCTTGCGCGTGCTGCAGAAACGCGCGCGGGCAGCAAACTGGAACGCCGTTCCCGAGGGCAGTTCTCTGTACGGCCGTAACATCGTGATCATCGGCGCCGGCGGCATCGCGCTCGAACTGATCCGCCTCATCGCACCCTTCGGCGCCGTCGTCACGGTCGTCCGCCGAATCGCGGCGCCGGTGCCCGGGGCCGCGCGCACCGTGCAGACGGATGCCCTCCACGACGTGCTCCCCGATGCGGACGTGGTTGTCGTGGCCGCCGCGCTCACTGCCGGAACCCGGCAGCTGCTCGGCGCCGAGGAGTTCGCCCTCATGCCGGTGCACGCGAACCTGGTCAACGTCGGCCGGGGAGCCCTCGTCGACACCGACGCCCTCGTGGCTGCCCTCGCTGCGGGCGAGATTGCCGGTGCAGCGCTCGACGTGACCGATCCGGAGCCGCTGCCGGACGGGCATCCGTTGTGGAGCGAACCTCGCTGCCTGATCACGCCGCACATGGCCGACACGCCCGAGATGACAGCGCCCCTGCTCGCCGAGAGAATTCGCCTCAATACGCGTGCTTTCCTTGACGATGGGCGCTTCGTCGGCGTTGTCGACCCCCGGTCCGGCTACTGACGGGCCGAGTGGATTTGGCACACGGCGAACCTTTGGTAAAGTAGCAACGCTGTGTTCAAGCGTTTCATGTTCAAAGCATTCCTCGATAGCTCAATTGGCAGAGCAGCCGGCTGTTAACCGGCAGGTTGTTGGTTCGAGTCCAACTCGGGGAGCGAAAGGCCGTTCCGGGCTCCACCCTGGACGGCCTTTTTTCTTCCCTCATCGCAGACGGCGTGCACGACGAAAGGCGGTTCGGGTGGACCCCTGGCTCATCCTCAGTGCCGTCCTCGCCCTGGCTGTCGCGGCGCTGCTCGTGCTCTGGATCAGGGCCGCCGCGAAGGCCCGGCACACCGTCTTCGACCGCATTGCCGCCGAACGCCTGCGCATCGAGCTGGAGCTCGCCCTCGCCGAGCAGCAAGGGCGCCTGGGCATCATCGGCGAGCTGCAGGATGGCGCCATCCTCTCGCTCGCCCAGCTGATCACGCGCGCCGAGGGTGCGAAGTACGCGGCCAGGAGCGACCCGTCGACGGTCGTTCGTGCGGCGGCCGCGCTCGTCGACGACGGGCGGATCGCCCTGGCCGATATGCGCCGGGTGCTGACGCTCGTGCGCGACGGTGAGAGCACCAACCGACCAACGCCAAACCTGCAGTCCACGGAAGACCTGGTTCGGGTCATGCGGGATGCGGGGCTCGAGGTGAGCCTCACGGAGTCGGGGGAGAAGTTCCCGCTCAAGCCTGGGGCAGAGCTGGCGATCTACCGGATCCTGCAGAGCGCGCTGGCCAACGCCCTCGTCCACGGCGGCGTCGGCACCTCGGCACGGATTTCCTTCACCTGGACCCAGGGCGGCCTGCAGCTGCTCGTCGATGACGATGGCATCCGGGCCGCCGCCCGGCGCGAGGGCGGCAGCGAGGGCGACATCGCGGCACGCACCTCGTACACGATCGATGATGACCTGAAATCTCTCAGTGGCAGCCTCACCGGCGCCGGCCTCACCCAGATGTGGGAACGCACCCAGGCTTTCGGCGGCGTCTTCAGTGCGCGCACGGTGCCGGGCGTCGGTTTCTCGGTGTCGGCGATTTTCCCCTCGCTGCGGTTCCACAACGGCGTCCACGGCGTCGACCTCGGTCGCTGAAGGGCCGGCCACATGAATGACCCCGGCGGCTTCGACCGCCACCACAGGTCGGCCGCGCGAGCCGGCCTGGCGGTCGGCCTCGCCACCGCGGCCTACGGGATTTCTTTCGGGGCGTTGTCGGTGGCGTCCGGTCTGGACATCTGGCAGACCTGCTTCATCAGCCTCGTCATGTTCTCGGGAGGGTCGCAGTTCGCCCTCGTCGGGGTTCTGGCCGCCGGCGGTGCGGCAGCCGGTCCCGCCGCCATTGCCGGTGCGGCGCTCCTGGGCACGCGCAACGGCATCTACGGGATCCGCACCGCGCCCATCGTCGGCGGTGGCCCGTGGAAACGGCTCGCCGCCGCCTGGATCACCATCGATGAATCAACCGCCGTTGCCCTCGCCCAGCCGACGCCCCGCAGCCGGCGGACCGGTTTCTGGGTGACCGGCATCGCCGTCTTTGTGGGCTGGAACCTCACCACACTGGCGGGCGCGCTTATCGGCGAGGCACTCGGTGATACGCGTGCCTTTGGTCTGGATGCCGCGGCCGCCGCCGCATTCGTCGGTTTGCTCTGGCCACGACTGAAGCGGGTCCAGGCCGGAGCGGTGGCTGTCACCGCGGCAGTGGTCGCGGTGGTTCTGACCCCCGTGCTGATGCCCGGCCTGCCCGTGCTGGTCGCCGCCCTCGTCGCGGTCGCCATCGGCCTGTTCAATTGGCTGGGGACACCGGATGGCCCCGCACCGGTTCCCGGCGCAGCCCCGTCGGTTCCGGGTGCCGCCCTGGTTCCGGGTGCCGCCCTGGTTCCGGGTGCCGCCCTGCCGGCGTCCGGCACGCGCGAGGAGACGGCCTCGTGACGTTCTGGCAGATCATCATCCTTGCCTCCATCGCGGTGCTGGCCCTCAAGGTCGCCGGATATCTGGTGCCGCCCAGCCTGCTGGAGAAACCGGCCGCGGCACGGGTCGCCGACCTCTTGACGATCGCGCTGCTTGCTGCCCTCGCGGCCGTCCAGACGTTCGGCGCCGGCGAGGAGATCGTCGTCGACGCCCGGGTTCCCGCGGTCATCGTGGCGATCGCGCTGTTCGCGCTGCGCGTGCCGTTCATCCTGGTCGTGATTGCGGCGGCAGGCGTCGCGGCGGGAGTCCGAGCGCTGTCGTGAATTGCGCGCCGCCCGCCTAGGCGCTATCTGACCGGACACTGCCAGTCGTGTCTGTGTCTGTGTCTGTGTCTGCGCCCGCCTCGATGGCGGGGAGGGTGACGGGGGAGCCGAGGTGCAGGGCGGCTTTGCTGGCGAGGCGGATGGGGGTGTGGTCGGGGTCTTGGCCGAGTGGGGGAACGAGCCAGTAGGTTCCGGTTGACTCTCGTGTGATCGTCCAGCCTTCGTTATGGAGGCGGAGATGGTCGGGTCTGCAGAGCAGGATGCCGTCGGCGATGTTGGTGAGGCCGACCTTGGCGAGCCATTCGTTGATGTGGTGGGCTTCTGTCCAGGAGGGGGGTTTGTCGCAGCCGGGCCAGAGGCAGCCGCCGTCTCGGATGGCGAGGGCGATTTTTTGGCGTTCGGTGAAGAGGCGTTTTTCCCGGCCGATGTCGACGACCTGGTCGTCGTCGAAGGCGATGGCGGTGAATCCGTCGCAGAGGTGCCGGTCGATGTCGGTTTGGGGGATCGGGTCGGGGTGGCCCTCGATCGCGCCGTGTTCGTGGAGTGCGCCGTGGTCGGTCCTGGCGCCGTTCCCTGCCTGGGCCGGTCCGGTCCCGGTTGGGGTGCTGGCGGTGCCCCGTTGCACGACCACTCGTGCGGTGGGCCGGGAGCCGGAGAACACGGTGCCGGGGTCGGCGTTGACGGCGATGTGGATGAGTTCGATGAGGGTTTCGGCGTGGATTTGGTTGGTGCTGCGGGGGTCGTCGATGATTTTCTGGGCTCGGGCCTTCCGTTCTTTGTCGACGAAGCGGGGGCCGCCGCGGCGGGGTCCGGTGATCTGGGCGAGGACTTCGAGAAGGAAGGTGCCGTTTTCGGGGTTGAGGTCGAAGTCGCCGTGGACCGTGCCGTTGGGCTTGCGCCAGGCGCGGAGGTATTGGGCGGCGCGCAGGGCGTCGGCGCGGGCGGCGATCCCGTTGGTGTCGATCTGGTCGCGGGCGTGGCGGGCGGCGGTGAAGGCCTGTTCCGCGTTCAGGCCCTGGCGGGCGGCAATTCCGCGATCGGCGGTGCGGAGGTCCGTGCAGCGT